>JBPYFF010000106.1:0-17935 GCA_051984455.1 Acidimicrobiales bacterium
GGGCAGCCGGCATCGCCGTCGAGCAGCTGAGGACGCCGGCTGAGGGAAAGCTCGTGGTGACCATCTCGGACTTTGGCTGGACGGGACCCTGGGCCGAGCGCCCGGCCACGGAGTTCACCCTCCAGGCCCTTTGCGGTGCGACCGGTTATCGCGGCACACCTGAGCGGCCACCCGTGGCGGTCGGCGGTCAGTTGGGGGAGTACATGAGCGGGGCGTTCGCCGCCGCCGGCGCCCTCGCGTGGTGCCGGCGGGTCGACAACGGCGGCCCGGGTGGTCATCTCGACGTGTCGATGCTGGAGTGCATGACGCTCGCCATGCAGAGCTACGAGTGGCTGCACGTCACCTTGATGCAGATGGACAGTTACGCCCGGTCGATCGAGGTGCCCTCTATTGAACCGGCCAAAGACGGCTGGGTCGGCATGTCGCTGTTGACCGGCCAGCAATGGCTGGACTTTGCCGCCATGATCGGGCAACCCGGGCTCGGGGAAGATCCCGAGCTCTCGGTGCAGCTGGGCCGGTGGCCGCGACGTCAGGAGCTGTACGAGCTCATTCATCCCTGGCTGGCGCAGCGGACCGTCGACGAAATCGTCGAGTTGGCGTCGTTGTTCCGTCTCCCGGTCGCTCCGCTGGGCAACGGCGCCACCATCGCCACCATGGACCACTTCCTCACCCGAGGCGTCTTCCAGACCAGCCCGTCGGGATGGTCGCAGCCCCGGCCGCCCTGGCTCATGTCGGTGGCGGAACCGGCACCACCGCAGGCCGCGCCTGATCCCGGGCAGCACACCGCGGAGGCGCTGGCCGAAGCGCGGACTAGACGACCGCCGCGACAGTCGTCGAGTGCACCAGGGCCGCCACTGGCCGGCTTGCGGGTGGTTGACCTCACCGCGTTCTGGGCGGGACCGGCCGCCACGTCTCTGCTTGCCGGATTTGGTGCCGACGTGGTCAAGATCGAGTCGATTCAGCGGCCCGACGGCATCCGCTTTGCCGGTGGTCAGCGGCAGGACGCCGACCGATGGTGGGAGTACAGCTGGGTCTTCCACGGCGTCAACATCGACAAGCGCTCCGTCACCCTGGACCTCGGCCGCGAGGAAGGACGGCAGGCGGTGCTGGACCTGGTCGCGGCGGCCGACGTGGTGATCGAGAACTTTTCGCCGCGCGTGCTCGACGACTTCGATCTCGGACCGGACGTGCTGCTGGCCGCCAACCCCGCCGTCATCGTGGTGAGAATGCCCGCCTTTGGCCTCGACGGGCCCTGGCGCGACCGCGTCGGGTTTGCGCCGACCATGGAACAACTCTCCGGGTTGGCCTGGCGCACCGGCTACACCGATGGCCCGCCGATCGCCCCCAGGGGCGCGTGTGATCCGCTTGCCGGTGCCCACGCCACCTTCGCCGTCCTTGCCGCGCTGGTCTGCCGCGATCGCGTTTCATCCGGAATCGTGGTGGAAGTCCCGATGATCGAGGTTGCGCTGAATGTCACGGCCGAGCAGATGCTCGAATACCAGCGAACCGGCGAGGTCCTGGTACGGGAGGGCAACCGCGGCCCCAACGCCGCGCCCCAAAACGTCTATGCCTGCGCGGGCGAGGAATGCTGGGTGGCGCTTGCGGTAGCCAGCGACCGGCAATGGGAGGCGCTGCGAGGCGCGCTCGGGCACCCCGTCTGGTCGACCGATCCCGAGCTTGCCGATCATGACGGCAGAAGGCGGCACCACGATCGGATTGACCGGGAGCTGACAGCGTGGTTCGCCGCTCAGGACGCGTCTGCCGCCGTCGCCCGGCTCCTGGATGCCGGCGTGCCCGCCGCGCCGGTGATCTTGCCACCTGACGTCGTCTCCAACGAGCAGTTGCGATCACGCCAGTTCTTCGAGGAGCTCGAGCATCCCCTGGCGGGTTGCGACCTGTATGCCGGCCTGCCATTCGGACGGCCGGATTTCCGCCCGCGGTGGTGGCGTTCTCACCCACCTCTACTGGGCGAGCACAACGACGAAGTCCTGGGTGGCGAGCTGGGCAGGAGTGCCGGCGAGCTGCACGAATGGCGGCAGAAGCGCATCATCGGCGAACGGCCGCTGGGCCTCTAAGGGCGGCTCCGTGGCCAAGGTCTTATCATTGGTATGTTAGGGTCGTTGGTGGCGAGACCGCTCGGTTGGAGGTGGAGATGTCCGTGAGCGACGCGGTGGCCGAGACCCCGCTTGCTGTTTCGTCCTACCGGTACCCGACGGGATGGTACGTCGTTGCCTGGTCCACTGATGTCGGCCGTGGCGACGTCAAGGCGGTGCATTACTTCGGCCAAGACCTTGTCTGTTTTCGCACCGCGTCAGGTGCAGTGACGGTGCTCGACGCCTACTGCCTCCATCTCGGCGGAAACCTGGGCGTCGGGGGCAGGGTCGAGGGCGAGGAGATCGTCTGCCCCTGGCATGGCTGGCATTGGAACGCTGATGGCTCCAACGCCTTGATCCCGTACTCCCGGGAGGTCTGCAAGCCTGGCTTGCGCATCCGGCGCTATCCCACCCAGGAGTGGTACGGCATGGTGCTGATGTGGTTCGACCGTGATGGCGGCGAGCCCTACTGGCAGCCCCCTGAAGTGCCCGAGCTGGAGACGGACGAGTACTACCCGCTGCACCCTCATACCCGGATGATCAATCGGGTCAAGGTTCACCCGCAGATGATCGTCGAGAATGCCGCCGACCCGTATCACATCGCCCCCGTCCACCACGGTGATCGGCCGGCCCAGACGACGTCATTCGAGTTGCACGACTACTACCTGCACGCCACCGTCCTCGTGAACTACGGAGGCGGCCGACCCACCACGTGGCTGACACCAAAGGGCCCGGTCGACGGCACGGTGGTCTACGACACCTACGGCCTGGGCATCGGATTCGTGCGCTTCCCGGCCGAGGTGCTGGCGTCGGTGCAGATCACCGGTCACACTCCGGTTGACGAGGAGTACACCGACTACTTCTACACGATGGGAGCCGCCCGGGAGCCCGGCGACGAAGGTGACGTCCCGCGCGGTCGGGCAGCGCGATGGATCGCCCTCCAGCAGGAGATCATCAAGCAGGACTTCTTCACGTGGGAGAACATGAAGTACCTGCCCAAGCCCAACTTCGCCATTGAAGAGGCCAAGGATTACGCCGCCCTCCGGAGATGGGCCCGACGGTTCTACCCCCCGGACGAATCGACCTCCGACCCGCAATGACCGTCGTCGAGGAGTACCTCCGTTGCCTGGCTGCCCATGACTGGAAGGGCCTGGCTCGCACCATCACCGACGATGGCCTGCACCGCGACGGTCCTTTCTGCGACGTGGTGGAAGGCAAGCAGGCCTACGTCTCCTTCCTCGAAAAGATCGTCGATTCGTTGCAGAACTACGTCCTCAAGGTGGATCGAATTTCTCCGGCCGGCGAGCGGCTCGTCTTCGTCGAGCTGAGCGAGACCTTCGACGTCGATGGCGAATCCACCCAGTACCCCGAGTGCATCACCTTCGAGCTCGCCGGTGACGGTCTGATCCGCGCCGTCAGCGTCTTCATGAAGTGGCCGGGCGCCCAGGCGCCGGTCGAAGGGGGACGCGCTGGCTGACAAAACCCGTACGGCCGAAGTTGAGGACGCCTTCCGCAGGCTGTGGCGGATAGGTCCGGTCGGCGAGGACTGGACAGCTCAGGCTGCTCTCTACACTCCCGACGCGGTGTACATCGATCACTTCTACGGGCAAATGACCGTGGCCGAATTCGTGCCCTGGTGCAACCGCCTGATGAACGAGGAGTTCCCCGAGCTGTACACCGCCTACGATTGGCACATCGTGGATGGAACCCGCGTGGTCGTGCACATGCAGAACCGTCGCGACCATCCCCGGCCGGACGGACCGCCCATCGACTTCCCGGGCATCTCGATCTTCGAATACGCCGGCAACGGGATGTGGTCTTACGAGCGCGACTACTGGTCGGTCTCAGAGGCGGCGACTGCGGCCCGGACCTACCAGGCGGCGGTCGAAAAGTTCGACCCCGAACATCCAGCGCGGCGTTCCCGGCAGAACTGGCCAACGTCGCCCGAATGGGCCCACCCCTAGCCTTCGAGTCTTAGCGTTCCGGCCACCGTCCGTACGGGAGGGAACTGACGATGTCGGTGGAGTCGGCTCCCACCACCGCGCAGTATTCCGCCCGGTAGCCCCCGACACCTTGTCGCCAGATGTAGGGCTCGATCATCAAGACGTTGCCCTCGGTCAGCACCATGGCGGCCTCGGCCTCGGGTGCGAAGTCGGCGCCCGCGAAGGGAGGCTCGGCCAGCTCCGTGCCGACCCCGTGGGCGACGTACAACGGGTAGGGCCAGGGCGGGGGCAAGGAAGTGTCCCAGCCTTCCAGGGCGGCGGCTCGCAGGACCGACGCGCTGACACCCGGTTTGGCGGCGTCAATCACCCTGCGGGCCACCTCGTCCCACTGGGTCGCCAGACCGACCTCCTTGGGGGACGGCCCGTCGGCGCTGGCGTGAAGCGTCCATCCCACATCCGCGGTGTATCCCAGGTACCCGACGCCGGCGTCGAATGCGACGTGATCGCCTTCCGCCAGAACCCGATCACTGGTGAGCTCGCTGTACGGCAACCGGCCCTGCCAGGACCCCCGGGCCCACGGCGCCTCGGCCGGCTGGCGGGGCAGCACGCTGAACACGGTGTCGACGTGCAGGCGGTCGAGGCCGTTCCCGGCTGCCCGGACGGAGAACTCCCCGGCCAGGTCGCGTTCCGACACACCCGGCACGATCAGGTCGATCATGGACGCGAGCACGGATTCGGTCCGACGGTGCCCTTCCACCAGCGCGTCGATCTCCACCTGATCCCGCGGCACCTTGGACATCCCCAGCAGCATGGCCGCGTCCTGTACGGTCAGCTCCGGACGCAGCTCGCTCAACCGGGCCGTGGCGAGAGGGCCGAGACGGTCAACGGCGATGGTGCCCCGGACGGGCAACAGGTCAACGACATCGTCGATGAGCCGGGCCGCACTCGGAGGCACTGCCGGGCTGATCACGGTTGAACCGGCCGCGACGATGGGACAGGACCACTCACCGAAGAGATCGACGTCATCGGACCACGCTCCCGTCACGGTTCGAACCGCTTGAGAGGTGGTCAGCAGCCAGGAGTCGACACCGAGAGCTTCCGCGCTCTGTTGCACCCGCCTCTTGCGAGCAGCAATCAATTCCGGGGGATCGAGCTGAATCATCGGGCGACCTCCTCCGGCGAGCGGGACAGAAGCCTGGTGCCCGTATCGTCGAGGGCAACGGTCACCCCGCACGCGTCCCACCGCACGGCCAGCACCGCCCCGGGCTCCAGCACCAGGTCGTCAGGTGTGGCCCAGCCGTCCCGCATCAGCGGCGCCTCGTAGCCCCAGCCGATGCCGGTCACTTCGACCGCCGGCGGCAACGACGCCGCGACCTCACCCGCGGACGAACCGGTCCGCAGCGTCTGGAGAGCTCGCTCACCTCGCGCCGCATCGCCCGGGCCGAGGCGGGCCTCAGCGATCATTCCCTCCCGTCGAATGGCGACCTGCACCCTCCGGTCCGAGACGCGAGGGTAGGCGACCGTGAATGCGCCGTTGAGGGCTCGAAGCAGCGCCGTCCGGCCGCCCTTCAGACCTTCCTCGGCCGCCGCGGTCACCATCAGACAGAGCTCGCCGAGAGTCTTTACCTCCTCGGGCGACTTGGCCAGCATCACCTCGGCCAGGAGGCGGGTCCCGTCGACGATGATGCAACCGGGCAGGGCCGCTTCGATGAGGGCTCGCCCTCCCGGCGACATGGCGTCAATCCCGATTCGCAGGCCGGTGCCACCACCGAGCCACTGCGGCACTTCGGACACGAGGGTCTCGGGATTCCACATCATCCCGTGGACGTGATCGGGCGGAAGCCCGAGGGCACCGTCAGGGTCGGCGGTCACAACATGGGGTAGACCGGATGCGGGGACAGCCGCAACGGGAATGGGCCAACCCGGCATGTGCACGCCGATGCGAGTGTGGCCGGCGGCGAATTGGCCAGCCGCTTCCCCCGCGAGCAAGAGGGCATCAACGCCGGCTCGTTCCATGGCATGTTGCAACCGTTGCAAGTGCTCCACGTGCTCCGCCTTCTCTGCCAAAGGTATCAATCCTTATAGGAATACTCGCAGGGCGCCAAGCCGGAGTCAATCGCCGGGATCGGGACTCACGGCACCCGGTAACCGTCGCGCCTGACCAAACGGACCGGGTCGGTGCCATCCCATTCCGCGCAGGTGCGGGATATGGCCGCGAGGGCGGCGACGAACCTGGGCGTGGATTCGGCCACCTCGGTGTAGAAGCCGAAATCGGCGGTGGTGTCGACGTAGGCGACGCGCTGGTCGCGTGTGGCGATCTCGCACGCGACCTCATACCCAAGCCGCCGGTAGTGTGCCGTCGCCTTGTCGTAGTCCACCGTCAAGGTGCACAGCTGGTGGAACGCAGCTCCGCCCCCGGCGAGCGCGGAGAAGACGCTCGGGTTAGGCGAGTGCTCCTGGATGAGCTCGAACTGCACCGGCCCGGCCTGGGCAACGCCGAACTGGATGTCGAGCATCGAGGGCTTTCCGCGGTAGGTGCACTTGGCCTGGACCCGCGGCATGACATGGAATGGGCCCACGCCGAACACGGCCGCCCATCGGTTGGCCGCTTCGACCACGTCATTCACGACGAAGCCCAGCTGAAAGAACCGATACTCCCCCTCAGGCCACGTCTGCTGGAAGAGGCTCATCGGTTCACCCGCACGAGCACTTCCTGGGCGGCGCTGGCGACGAGTCGCCCGGTCTGGTCGTGAATGGATCCTCGAACCAGCCCACGCTGTCCGGAAAAGGCCAGCGTCTCCTGAGTGTGGACATGCCACTTCCCGAAGTCCACCGGGCGGTGGATCCAGATGGCGTGGTCCACGGTGAGCCCGGTGAGCCGCGCCGGGGTCACCGCTTCCGGGAAGGAGCGGAACGCCATGTCGAGGAGGAAGTAGTCGCTGGCGTAAGCGAGCAGCGCCGGGTGCAAAGAGGTGTCCCTCACCTCGCCGACGAGCCGCATCCAGTGCGAGCGCGTTCCCGGCCGGCTGGCTCCACCCATGAAGAAGGGGGCCTCTCCTAGGCGGAGTTCGAGGGGCGGCGGCCGGTCGATCCATACCCGAGCGGTCGGCTCGAGCGACGAGGGGGCCGCGGCCGCCCAGTCCTGGAGGAGCGGAACCTCCTCCGGCCCCGGGCCCGAAGGCGGCGAGGTCACGAGCTCCGGCCCAGAAGGGTTGGAATGGAAGGAGGCGATGGCGGCGAGGAGGGGACGGCCCTCCTGCGTGATCTCGACCCGCCGGACGGAGAGTGATCGGCCCTCTCGTACCCGCGCCACTGACAGCTCGACTGGCTGATCGACGCTACCGGCGCCGGTGAAGTAGGCGTGGAGCGAGTCGGGCTCCTGATCCGTGACGGTCGCGCCTGCGGCCACGAGCGCCTGGGCCAGGAGCTGGCCGCCGAAGATGCGGTCGAAACGGCCGGTCTCGCACCCGGCCCGAAAACGGTCGTCGCCCATCGGTTCCAGCCGGAGGGCGTGAAGCAGGTCGTTGTGGGCGTTCCGGATGGCGTCGTCGAGCGTGCCGGCCATGTTTGGAGCAGTGTCCACCGAGCCTGGTTGCTACCAGATCCGCCGCAATTGCGCGCCTTCCCGCCGGCGTCGCAGCTGCTCGGCTCGCTCGGCGGGAGTGACGACGGCAGTGTCGGCCGGGAGGTGCTTCAGCACCTCGGAGACCGGGACCCTCGTGACCATGGCCGCAGGGAAGTCGGTCGCCCGGTACAGCCGCATTTGAATGATCCCCCACGGGAAGTCGGCCTTGTCGAGCCAGTTGTGCACGCCGGGATCCTGCCGGGAGATCACGGCCCGGAAGACCTGATCGCCATCGACGCGGGCCTGCACATCGTTGAGGCTGGAAAGCCGGTTGACCCAATCAACGGTGGCGAATCGGTCGTCGGCGACCAGGATCTGCCAGTAGACACACTCGGCGGGAAGTGGCACCTCGACGATAAGCGCCTCCTCGTCGCCGATCTCGTGGATGCCGTCGTAGTACGCCTGCCGCGGCAGGCCTCCCATCTCGTCGATCTTGGTCGACCGGAGCAGCACGTTGATGCCGTGGTGCTCCCGGTAGTAGCGGACCAGCCGCATGTCGAACTCGATCATCCCCTCGATCCACGCCGCCATGTCCGAGAACCGCCTGGCGACCTCCTCGGGGTTCATGTCGGCCCCCGCGTCGTCGAGCCGGTTGACCGCCACGCGGGCGTCAACCTCGTGCTTCCAGTCGCAGGCACACCGGCGCATGAGCAGGCGGTGGGCGCGCCGATCGAGGCGCCACCAGTCCCCCGTGTAGTTCCGCGGGCGCTCCTCGCTCATCAGGACGCTGAAGTAGCCGTCGTCATCGAGGCGCAGTTCGTCCAGGTCGTTGGTCAGCTGGAGCGGAACATGGCCCCCGCCAAGGATGGCAGGCGTGAACATGTCGTTCTCGTGCTGGGTGATCTCGATAAAGCGTGAGGAGCCCCGGTAGCCCGACAACTGGTAGATGCCAGCGGGATCAACCTCGACGGTGGAATAGACGTAGTCGGGGTTCGGTCCACCCTGGTTGCAGGCGTAGTTCCACAGCGGCATGAACACCGGCCGCCGATCATCGGTGTACGCCCGGCAAAGATAGCCGCATGCCAGGATCGACAACGCCAGCCGGGTCATGTCCTGGCGCTCAACGACGGTCGGCCCGTCGGGGCGCCAGATCTTGAGCAAGCGGTCGACGACGCCCTTGAGTGCCTCCATCTGGTCGTCCCAGGTGGGCAGCGCCTCGGTCGCGCCGGGTTCGGTCATCGGGCGGGCTCCCTTCCCTGGTGGGGTTTCACCGTTCGATCTCGACGTCGAACCGGCGGATGTAGAAGTCGTAGTCGGATCGGACCTGGGCGTCGCTCAACCCGTACTGCTCGGCCGTGTATCGGTGAATGCCGTGGGCGCCAGAGCGGTTGGCGGTCTGCCATTCCGCGATCGCTTGCTCGACGGGTGGGCGCAACTCGAGGCCGAGCCAGGGGTAGATGCGGTGCAACTCCTTCATCGGGTCGCCGACCAGGTCGCGGTGATGGACATCAAGGAACCGCTCCTCGCCGATGCGGGCGCGCGCTGCGATGGCGTTCTCCATGCCCTCACGGAGGTGGTTGCAGATCTCGCGGCCGAGACGCCGGAGGTCCCGGTCTCCGTCAGGTGCGGGCAAGATGGCCGACACGATGCTGGCATAGGAGGGCACCACCTTCGCCGGGTCGCGGTGGGTCATGACGAAGCGCACATCCGGGTAGGCGGCCACGATCGCCTCGAGATGGAACTTGTGGTGAGGTGCCTTGAACAGCCACAGGTCGGGGGGACGGCGCGACTCCAGCAACTTCACGACCCTGCGGTGGTACCGGTAGGTCTCGGTGAGATCGGCCTTCCGCCACCAGGCGTGGTAGCCGTAGACCGGCAGCGTCATCTGCTGGCCATGGAAGGCCATCCCGAGGACCTCCGTGTCCTCGAAGGTGGCGTCGACGTCGTAGAGGTGCATCGCCCTCATTTCCGGGGGCATGTGCCGGTCGACCTCCAGCGCCTCCAACCGGCGAGGATCCGTCGCCTCGCTGTCCAGGGTCGGTGGCGGGCACGGCCGGGTCTGCTCCCACCCCCTCAGGGGCCGGAACTGCGGCTCGAGCGAGAGCATGTTGGCCAGCGCGGTCGTGCCGGTCCGGGGCAGGCCGTTGATGTCGACCGGGCCGCGCACCCGAAGGTGCTCAATCTCGGGGTGGTCGCGATACCAGGCCTCCACGTGAAGGCGGTTTTCCAGCCGGAGGCGGAACGCGCCGACCACATCGGCGTCCGTTGACGGGCTCAGGTCGCCGTCGCGCTCGAGGCTGTCCAGCAATACGTCGAGGCCGTCGCGAAAGTCACCGGGACCGAAGTCGGACAGGCCGGTGACCTCCACGGCCTGCGACAGCAGGATGTCGCTGCTGGGATATCGGGCCATCGGCGTGCTTCAGTCGCCCTTCAAACGGTCCGGATACGACTGCTGCACGAGGCGGCGGAATCCGTCCCGCCAGTCCACGCGACAGGGGCCGGTGATCGACATTCGCATGGTGGGGTCGCCGACCGATCCCAGCGACGTGCCGGGGACCGGCTCGACCTCCACTTTGGCCTCCACGGAGAGAAGCCGGGCGAAGTAGCCGGCCCACTCCTGAACGCTCACCGGATCGTCACCGCACCAGTTCACAATGGTCGCCGGCACTGAAGCCACGGCGAGGAGCGGTTCAAGCTGGGCTGCGATGTCGTCGTCGTGGATCGGACTGTAGGGCAACGGATCCCAACGGACGCGAAGCGGCTCGCCTGCGGCGATGGCGTCCAGGTGCCACGCGGGCAGACCACCCTGCTCCCCGTACGCAGCACCCATCCGTGCGATCGTCACCGGGAGGCGGAACGAACGGGCGCAGTAACGAGCGACCGCCTCCTCGGCGATCTTGGACACCGAGTACGGAAGCTGCGCCGGAAGCTGCTGGTCGCCGACGGGATCATCCTCGCGAAACGGGTGCCATGGATCGGGATGCGGTTTGTACACGGTCAACGTCGACATCACCAGGGCCGCCCTGGCGTTGCGACAGTGCTCGAGGATGAATCCGGTCCCCTCGGCGTTGACCCTCATCGACTGCTCATAGTCACTCGCGCTGAAGTCAGCGGCGAGGTGCAGGACGTAGGTGAAGTCGGTCGGCAGGTCGCCGAAGCGGCCCGTCGCAATGTCGACTGGTCGGGTCTGCACTCCCAGCGCCTCGACCTTTTCCCGGGCCGCCGGGTCAGCAAATCGTGCGATCCCCCAGACCTCGTTGTCGGCCGCCAGCACACGCGCCAACCCGAACGCGATCCGACCGGCCGGGCCGGTGATTAGAACCTTCTCATCTCGCAAAGGGGCCACCCGTGGTTATGGTAGGCGTTGATGACCAGCGGGATAGGGCCGCCGATGAGCGCCGCGGCTGCCTTGGCTTCCGCTCTCCTCGAGCGGCCGGATGCCGAAGCGCTGGTCGGGCGGAGCGGACGACTCACGTACTCCCAGCTGGATGAGTTCGCCGCCCGCCACGTGGGCGTCCTGGTGGCCGCCGGCGTCCGTCCCGGAGACCGGGTCGGGGTCTCGCTCGGCAACGATCTCCCGATTGTGGGCCTCTTCCATGGCGTCATGCGACTGGGGGCCATATGGGTCGGCATCAACCGGGCTCTCGCTCCTCCCGAGAAGGCGTACCTGCTGAGCGACAGTCAAGTGTCGTTGTTCATCGGCGACGCGGACATGGTCCAACAGGTCCGCGAGGTGAAAGACCGGCACCAGGTCGGCCGGTGCCTGGTCGTCGACTCTGCTCCGGATTCGGAGTGGGCCGGGCTGCTCGCGGCCGATCTCCCGGCGCTCCCGCCGTCGCCGGACCCGCTCGCTCCCGCCGCCATTGCCTACACCAGTGGCACGACCGGGTATCCCAAGGGCGCGGTTCACTCCCAGCACAACTTGATGGTGCCGGGAAAGGTGCTGGTCGACTCCCGGGGTTATGGGCCATCCCTGCGAAAGGCCGACTGTTTCGCCCTCACGATCCTGAACCTGCAGGTTCTTTCCACGTTGCTTGTCCCTCAGAGCGGGGGAACGGCCGTCGTCATGGACCGCGTGGACCCGGTGGGGATCGCCGAGTGGATCGGGGTGGAGCGGGCGACGCTATGGAACGGCGCTCCCGCCATGCTGTACGGCCTGGCCGCCAGCGACGAGGTGGGTTCCGGTTCTCTGGAGACGCTGACCGAAGTGTGGAGTGGTGGCAGCCACTGCCCGGCCGCGACGGCCAGCCGCTTTCGGGAGAAGTTCGGCCATCGGGTGTACTCGGCCTACGGGTCGACGGAGGTGCCGACGGTCGTTTGCATCGGCCCGCGGGCCGCTGACGTGGACATCGCCAGCTGCGGGCCACCGCTACCCCATCTCAAGGTCCACATTCTGGACGACGACGCCCAGCTGCGGCCGGCCGGATCAGTGGGCGAAATCTGCGTCGGCCCCACCGATGACCCGGCGTGGGCCTCGCTGTACCGGCCGATGCTGTCTTACTGGAACAATCCGAAGGCGACCGGCCAGACCATGAAGGACGGCTTGCTGCACACCGGCGATGTCGGCTTCCTCGACCCGAATGGCTACCTGTTCGTGACGGATCGGCGGCAGTCACTGATCCTGCGCGGGGGCGCCAACGTGTACCCCGCTGAAGTGGAGAGGGTCATCAACGACTTTCCTGGCATCGCGGGAAGTTGCGTGCTGGGCGTGCCTGATGAGCGACTTGGCGCCCGCGTCGTTGCCGTGGTGGAACTCGACGGTGACCAGGACAGCGACGGGCTCGACATCGACGGACTCCGCACCCACTGCGAAGCCAACCTGGCCCGCTACAAGGTGCCTGAGCGCTTCTTCGTCGACCACCTGCCCCGCAACACCATGGGAAAGGTCATCGCCGGCGAGGTACAGCGCGAGGTACAGCGGCGGCTAGAGCGTCTCGCCGCCATCGATGAATAGCTCCTGTCCGGTGACGTAACTCCCGAGATCGCTCGCCAGGTAGAGGGCGACCCCACCCACTTCGTACAGCTCGCCCTCGCGGCGCATGGGAATACGCCTCAGCATCCATTCTCGGGACTTCGGGTCCTCGTGCATTTGGGCCGACATTTCGGTGTGAAAATGCCCCGGTGAGATGGAGTTTACGGTCACGTTGTAGGGCGCCCATTCGTAGGCGAGGCTTCGGGTAAGCGCCGCCAGGGCACCTTTCGCCATCTCATACAACGAACAAAAAGGAACCGTCCGTAGTCTCGCCGAGCTCGTCATGTTGATCACCCGCCCCCACCGATTTTCCAGCATCCCGGGCACGAGTGCACGCATGGCGAAGAAGCTTCCGCTCACGTGGGTGTTCAGGGTTGCGAACCACTCCTCGTCAGTCGTGCTGCCCGGACTGCTCCACGTCCCCTTGAGATTGGGCCCGGGCAGCGGTACCAGCGGTTTGTAGGGCAGGTTCCCGGCATTGTTGACCAGGATGTCAATCCGGCCGAAGTCGGCCAGCACCGACTCTGCCATCTGCCGGACCTGGCCCGGATCGCAGATGTCGGCCACGAAGGCGCCGCCCCGGACGCCAAGCGATTCCACTTCCTGCTTGACCTGCTTCAGCTGGGCTTCTGTCCGTGACACGACGACCACGTCAGCCCCGGCACCCGCGTAGGCAAGCGCGATGGTTCGCCCGAGGCCCCGTCCCCCGCCGGTAATCAGCGCGGTGCGACCATCGAGCCGGAACCGCTCGATGAGCGTTGCTTCGGGCCGGCCGGGGATGTTTCCCGTCATTTCGAAAACAGGCTGGCAAACCCCTGAGCTTGAATGGCCTTGAAGACGACATCGGACATGCCTTCCGAATCTACCGGCAGCCGGACCGCCGGTTGCACGTGCCGCACGAGCACCGATATGTCGTATTCGTCGCAGAAGCCCGACGCCCCGTGGAGTTGCTGGGCCAGGCGGAGGACAGCCTGAACCACATCCAGGGCGTGCAGCCGGGCCGCCAGCCCGTCCGCCAGCGTCGTCGCTCCGGGGCTGGACACCACCTGCCAGATGGTGAAGTGGGCCAGCTCCCGGAGGCCATCCACCGCCACGGTCGCGTCGGCCAGCTGGTACTGGACGGCCTGCATGGCCGAAAGCGGCCGTCCAAACTGGACGCGGTCCTTGACATGGGCGATGGCTAACTCGAGCGAGTGCTCGGCTACGCCAAGGAGATAGAACGCCCAGAGGGTCGACAGGTAGGCCACGCCGGCGACGCTCGTGCCGGTGGCCGATTCAGCCGGATTCAGTTCGGTCACAAACGGCGCCAGCCGGCTTCCGACCGGTTGGCCGGATGGCGTCGCCAGGCTCACTCCTCCCTGCAGGTCGTGGACCCGCCATCGCGGGAAAAGGTCGCCATGGTCGCAGCGCAACGGAGGGCTCGACGCCAGCACGGACGGCACCTCGTGACCGGGCTCAGCCAGGAGATACCCAACGATGGGAAAGGGCAGCACGTACCGGCCGGCCACGCGGCACATCTCTCCCGCGACCGCCGCAGACTCGACATCGGCCGTCGGATCGATGTCATGGACGCCCAGGGCATCGAGGATCGGCTTGACGTCGGTCGCACGAATGGCCGGATCGACCTCGGCTCGCCGGGCCAGGTCGACTCCCCCCGCTCCGATCACCGCCCTGTCGGCCGCGGCGGCAAACTGGTCGGCGACTCTAGGAAGCGCCAGATCCATGATTTCCCAGAATGGAACGGGCGATCAGCATTCGCTGAATTTCGATTGCTCCGGATGCGACCGTTGCCGCCTGGGCATAGCGCCAGTGATCCTCCACCGCTCCGTACGGCGACACCCCCCCTTCGGAGGACTGTTGTCCAGCACTGCTCTTGGCACCATCGAGACACCGATGACCGAGCACTTGAAACAGGGTCTCGGCCACCTCCTGGTCGCACTGGGTCACCGCGACGCGCGCCACGCTGGCCAGCGCGTCGGTCGCCTCGCCCCGAGCCTGCGCCGCGACGCAGCGATAGGCCAGGAGCCGGGAGACGCGGACCTTGAGAAGGGCACGATTCCAGCGCGCCCGGAGGGACGCGGGAACCGAATCCCACTTGCCGTCGAGCTCGTGCGCCGCGATGGAGAGAAGACGGTCACACCGTGCATAGCGAGCAATCCCGACTCGTTCGTAGGCCAGGCTGCGACGGATGACCTTCCAGCCCTGCCCGACCTCCCCCAGGACTTCGTCGGAGGACGCCCACACGTTGTCGAAGAAACATTCATTCAGGTGATGCGGGCCCAGCATGCTCTTGATGGGCCGCACCTCGACCCCTTGCCGATCCATCGGGATCAAGAAGATGGTGATGCCGGCATGCTTGGAACCATCGCCAGGCACACGGGCCGCCAGGAAGCAGAAATCGGCGATAGTCGCGTATGAAGTCCAGATCTTTTGGCCCGAGATCCGCCAGCCACCGCCGTCCGGTTCCGCCCGCGTCGAGAGCGCGGCCAGGTCGGATCCGGCGTCAGGTTCACTGAACCCCTGGCACCAGATCTCATCGCCTGCGGCGAGGGCCGGAAGGTGCAGCCCCTTCTGCTCGGGCGTGCCGAACTCCATGATGGCCGGTCCGACCCAGTTCAGGCCCATGTACTGCGCCCCGCGGGGCTCGTGATGGGCCCACATCTCCTCCCGCACGACGGTTTGCAGCCAGAGCGACGCACCCCGTCCCCCGTACTCCTCGGGCCAGGACAAGGTGAGGAGTCCCCGGGATGCCAGTTCCTTGCAGAATCGTTGCGCGATGGCCAGATCTTCAGGCTCGTCGGTGAAGGCTCCGAGGTACCCGGGAGGAATCCGGTCGGCGATCAGCTCACGTAGCTGTGACCGGAGTTGATCCCCATCCTCCCCGAACTCGTAATCCACAGCGATGCCCTCCGTCCGACACAACTCAGGCTGGAGTGAGGCCGCACCCGTGGCCCGTCGCAAGGATGCGATCGTTTGCTACAACCCCATGCCAGGAACGGTGGCTCACCTCCAACGACCATACCGGCCGAATGCTCAATGTTAGCATCTTTGATAGGAGAGCAAAATGGAGGCCGTCAGTCCTTGAGCTCGATCGCGATCTCGCGGTACCGCTTTTTTCCGATGTTGCGGGCTGTCTCGATTCCGCCCTTCTCGATGTAGAAGTACTCCCCGGGCTGCACCTCCGCCTCGATGTACTCGTTGTAGAAGCCCTTGGAGTCGGGCTCGGGTACTCCTGCGATCTTGTCCCCGTCGATCACGACGAGGATGTAGTCCATCGTGTGCTCGTGGACGTCGGACTCTTCGCCCGGGGCCAGGTCCATCTCCCAGATCTTCACCCGGTCGTTCTCGACCAGCAGGCGAGTGGCGATGTCCCCCAGCACTCTTTCGGCCATGGGTGGATTCTCCTTCCTCAGCGGGGACTGACTAACGGTGTCGGGCGAAGCGCGCCGCCGTCCCGCCGGTCGGGCGCACTGAAGTGGGGGATCACGTGCTCACCGAAAAGACGGATGGAACGCATCACCGCATCGTGGTCAAGATCGTTGAGCTGCATAAGGCACAGGACCCTGTCGGCGCCGATCTCGGCGTAGCGCTCAAGCTTGTCGATGCACGTTTCGGGGTCCCCGAGGACCACCATGTCGTGCTCGTCAACGTCAGCGAACGTCCAATCACCCCGAGCGGCCTTCTCGACGAACGCGCTCAACGGCATGGCCCCGTAGGGATTGCCCGGGTCCCCGTCACCGAATTTTCTCAACGACTCTTCCATGCTGTTGGGGTCGAGTCCGGCCGCGACCAGGTGCAAGCAGATGCGGAGGTAGGCGACGATGTTCTCCGGGCCCTGGTTCTGCCTGGCGGCGTCCATCGACTGGGCACAATGAGCGAGGGTGAAGACGCCAAGCTCGTTGTTGACATAAGCGCCGACCGGCTCGACCTGCCGGGCCGCTTCGCGGTACGACTCCATCAGCCGTTGCAGCTCTGGCAGCGTCTGGAAGATCGTCATGGCGAGCAGGCCGACGCCGGAACGACCGGCGAGCTCGAATGACGGCCTGCTGGTCGCGGCGTACCACAACGGGGGGTGTGGCTTCTGCACCGGCTTGGGCAGGATGGCCCGAGGAGGAATGGTCACGAACTCCCCCTGGTAGGAGAACTCGCCTTCTTCCTGGAACATGCGAGGAATGATCTTCAGCGCCTCCTCGAACGACCGCCGGGTCTCGGCCGGGTCGATGCCGAATCCCTCCTGTTCGTAGAAGCTCGATCGCGCCATTCCCAGCTCCAGCCGGCCGTTGGACAGGTGGTCCACCATGGCAGCCCGTTCGACCACCCGCACCGGATGGTTGAACTGGTATGGCAAAAGGACGCACCCGTGTCCGAGACGAATGCGCTTCGTTCTGGCCGCCAGCAAGCCGAGCCACACCTCGGGCGCGTTGGAGAGCGCCAGACCGCCGGGGACACCGAGAAAGTGGTGCTCGACCATCCATACGGTGTCGAAGCCCGCCTCGTCTGCCAGCACGATCTGCTCGATCGCTTGCTCGAACACCGCGTGGTTGTCCTGGCGAGTGCCCGGTTGCAGCTCGTACAGAAGGTCGATCTTCATGCGTGAGCGGAATCCCCTTTTTTCTAAATGATTGTCCTACTTGAGAACGGCTGTCAAGGTATCGAGCTGGGCCTGGTGGATAGGGGAAGGGGCGCGCTTCAGGACATCGGCCGTGACCCCGTACAGCTCGGCCGCGTTCTCCCAGAGGATCTTGTTCTTGATCGGTGGCGTCAGCGCCGGATAGCCGAACTCCGCCTGCAGGTCTTCAGGGATCTCGAATGTCCACAGCGAGTCGATGAGCGACTGGGGCGAGCCGTACCAGATGCTGTCCGTCCCCCACAGGATGCGGTCCTCTCCCACGCCCACCAGGAGCTTGCCCAGAACGTGGGCGGCCTCGCGAGGGCGACGGAGGGCGAGGTACCAGGTGCTCCCGAGCTCGGCGTAGACGTTGGCACCGGGCTCGACACCGGACTCCTCCAGACTGGCCACCAGCCGGTTCACGCCTCGGTCCCTCGTTGAGTCGGTGTACGGGCCTTCCTCGCCGTCCGGATCCACCTCGTACCCCGAGTGGTAGACGACGAACGTCAGGTCGGGATAACGGCGGGCAACCGGGCCGATGTCCCGGGGGGAAGACCCGGCGGGCGAAGCGCCCGGAACTGGCGCCCCGATACCTTTGTGGGCGCAGACGATCCGCGGTCCGACCGCCTGCACCGTGTCGAGGAACGGAATCCCGATCTCCTCGTCATCGAGGAACCACCCGTGGCCGATCCCGCCCGGCCCCAGCTGCTCGGGCGGGTCCCAGAGCGTGTAGACCTTCCAACCGGCGGGACG
>JBPYFF010000107.1:0-3307 GCA_051984455.1 Acidimicrobiales bacterium
CGGGGTCATCGCCCGGAGGCTCCAGGCGACGGTGATCCGACCCCTGGCCACGCTGGTGGATCGGCCCCCGCCAGCCACACCGGGAGTCCCGGCCGGCTCGGTCGACGAACTGGAGGACCGGGTTGCGAATCTCGCCCGTGAGCTCATCGACCTGGCCGGACGCGACGACCGCCAGGCAGACCTCCTCGAGGCCATCGCGGGCGCCCAGTACCTGGTGGCGACCAGCGAGGCCCCTGGCGCCGAGAACCGCCGCAAGCAGCTCGAAGGCGCCTGGCCGAACGACGTCATCGAGGTGCGGGTGCAGACAGACGGTCCGTATCTGGTGAGTGGGGCGGCCGAGCTCCACAGCTGGTTGGGTGAGGCCATGCCGGCGCTCATGCCGGTGGCGCTTTGTCGCTGTGGCCGGTCCGAGTCAAAGCCGTTCTGCGACGGCACGCACGCCGAGGTCAGTTTCTCGGGAGACAAGGACCCGCGCCGGGTCCCTGATCGTCCCGACCGTTATCAGGGCCAGCGGATCGAGGTGCTGGACAACCGGGGCACCTGTGCCCACTCCGGGTTTTGCACCGACCGGCTGCCCATCGCCTTCCGGGCCGGACAGGAGCCCTTCGTAGCCCCGAGCGGAGCCCGGCTCGACGACCTGATGAAGGCGGCTCAGCGATGTCCGTCGGGGGCTCTGGGCTACGCGTTCGAGCATCGGGAGCGTTCCGACGATGTCGACAGCGACCGGGGGCCCGGCATCGAGGTGTCTCGAAACGGGCCCTACCGGCTCACGGGAGGCATTCCGCTCCTGGATGCGGACGGCGCTGCCGTCGCCCGCAACGAGGGCGCCTCCTTCGAGCACTACAGCCTGTGCCGCTGCGGCCAGTCACAAAACAAGCCCTTCTGCTCGGGCATGCACTGGTATGTCGGGTTCGAAGACCCGAAGCCCGATCCTGACCACGAGCCGACGCTCTTCGAATGGGCGGGGGGTATGCCCGCGCTGCTTCGCACGACCCGGGTCTTCTACGAGAAATACGTGCCGGAAGACCCCTTGATCGGACCGTTGTTCGCCTCCATGGCACCTGACCATCCCGAACGGGTGGCCTGCTGGCTGGCCGAGGTGTTCGGGGGGCCGGCGCGGTATTCGGAGCGCTACGGCGGCTACACCCGGATGATTTCTCAGCATCTGGGAAAACAGCTGAGCGAGGAGCAGCGGGCCCGATGGGTCGCCCTGCTGCGCAAGAGCGCGGCCGAGGCCGGGTTGCCCGATGATGCCGAGTTCGCGGCCGGCTTCACCTCCTACCTCGAGTGGGGATCGCACATCGCGGTCGAGAATTCTCAGCCCGGTGCCCGTCCACCGGAAGGGATGCCCGTGCCCAGGTGGACGTGGGCGTCGGGGGCGACGCCCGGCGCTCGCCCCTCTTCTCTACCCGGGCAGGAGCCGGAAGCACCGGCGGTTCTGCCCGCCGCCGGCGAGCCAGTGGGGTTCACCGAGCACGTCAAGACCCTCTTCCGCCGGCGCGACCGAGATTCCATGCGGTTCGCCTTCGATCTGTGGGACTACGGGGATGTCAGCGCCAATTCGGCTGCCATTCTCGGCCGGCTGCGCAGCGGCTCTATGCCCTGCGACGGTGCCTGGCCGGCGGAAAAGATCGAGGTGTTCGAGCGATGGGTCAATGTCGGGATGCCCGCATCGGCCGGTGAGCCGGCCGGTCAACCGGCCCGGGCGGTTGAAACCGCCGACGTCCAGGACGAGCCGCTCGGCGGCGGTCTGGGGCGATCAGTGTCTCTCCGTAGTAAGGCGCGCGTCGACGAGCCCGCCCTCGTGATCGAGCACCGCGAGCCGTTGATCTACATGCTGTGCGCCGCGGCCGAGCTGGAGCACGCCTTGATGTGCGAGTACCTGTTTGCCGCCTTCACCCTGAAGCGGGCGGTCGACGAGGGGCTGACCGAGGACCAGCTCGCCGCAGTCGAGCGCTGGCGGGCAGCGATCCTGATGGTTGCCAAACAGGAGATGCTGCATCTCGCCATCAACTCCAACCTGATCAGCGCGCTCGGCGCCAGCCCGCACCTGTCGCGACCCAACCTGCCGCAACCGGCGCGGCACTACCCGGGTGGCGTGATGCTGGTGCTGCTCCCGTTCGGCGAGCAGGCCCTCCAGCACTTCCTGTTCCTGGAGCGACCAGAGCTCCTGGACACCGACGACGCCGAAGGGCTGGAGGCAGTCAACTTCGCGGTGCCGGTCATGGGCGAAGAAGAGATCGCCCCCCACCTCCAGGAGTTCCGCACCGTCGGCCACCTGTACCGCTCGATCGAGGCCGGGTTTCGCCATTTGTCGGAGAAGTGGGGGGACAACAAGCTGTTCACGGGACCGGCCGAGTCGCAGGCGGATGGGGGACTGTTCGGCTGGCCCCAGCTCGAGCCGATCACGAGCTGCGACGGAGCCGTCCGGGCCATCGAGGCCATTGTGGAGCAAGGAGAAGGGCCGCGCGGGGACTGGCGCAACGCCCACTTCGGCCGATTCGTGCGCATCCACGATGAATACGTCGAGATGATGGCCGCCAATCCCGGCCTGGAAGTGGCCCGGCCGGTTCTGCCGGCGCTGGTCCGGCCGCCCGAGAGCGGTGTCGCCGTCGACCTCATCACCGATCCGCAGACAGCCAGTGTGGTCGAACTGGGAAACGTGGCCTACGAAGTCCTGCTGCAGCTCCTCTACCGCCTGCTGTGCCACGTGGACGAGACCGACGAGCAGATCCAGACACTCTCCAGGGTCAGCGTCGGCGTGATGTTCGACGTCATCGAACCATTGGCAGAAATCGTCACCACCCTGCCGGTTGGGCCTGAGCACCCGGGGCAAACCGCCGGCCCGAGCTTCGAGCTGTTTTACCAACCCGACTACCTGCTCCCCCACCTGCGGGCGGCGTGGTTGCTGATGGCCGAGCACCTGGAGGAAGCGGCAGACCTGGCAGACCGCGATGCTCCAACCGAGCCGCGGCTGCACCCGGTTGGGGAGGCCATGCGGCGGCACGCCGTCGACCTCCGCCAGGGAAGCGCGCCCGTCAGTCGGGGAGATGCGGCATCGAGAAGCCAGGATCGCGGCCAACGAGAACCGCCCGGGTGAGCGAGGCCGAGCCAAAACGGTCGTGCACGCCGTCGACGGCGACATCCAGGGCTGGGCCGTGCCCACGATCGAACGGCAGAACCAGCTGCAGGGCCGCGTCGTCGCCGAGGTTGGCGACCGCGACGCCGATCAGGGTGATGCCCCGGCACCGGATCATCGGTGTCGCCCCGGACAGCAGGGCGCGAGCCGCCGCCAGGATGGTCGGCG
>JBPYFF010000108.1:0-6861 GCA_051984455.1 Acidimicrobiales bacterium
GGTCAGGATGAGGTTGTCCAGGTCGAAAAAGGGGTGACCGGCCGGCAGTGGCTCGGGATCGGTCACGTCCAGCGCGGCCCCGGCAATTGTGCCCTCCCGGAGAGCGGCGAGAAGGGCATCGCTGTCCACCACCTTGCCACGCGCCGTGTTGACAAGGAAGGCCGATGGCTTCATGGTGGCCAGTTCCCTGGCGCCGATCAGCGACTCGGTCTCTGAGGTGAAAGGCGTGTTGATAGAGACAAAATCGGCCCGGGCCAGCGCGTCATGGAGGTCCTCCACCAGGCTGACACCCTGCCGTTGCGCCTCGATGGGATCGAAGTAGGGGTCGTAGGCGATCACTTCCATCCCGAAGCCGTTGCTGCAGATGTCCTTGATCGAGCGCCCGATGAACCCGTAACCGATGATGGCCAGCGTTTTGCCCCTGAGGATCGACAACCGGGGCGGAGATTGCATGACCCTCATGGCATCCACCCGTTTGTTGGCGTGGGCGAAGCGATCGGTGTCGCAGATTCGCCGGCACAGGGCGAGCATCAGTCCAACGGCCTGCTCGGACACCGACGGGGCGTTGGCGCCGGCCGCGTTGATGACCAGGATGCCGAGCTCGGTCGCGGCGGCCACGTCGATGCGGTCGGTCCCGGCCGCGCTGATGAAGACCACTTCCAGGTGTTGGGCCTCTTTGAGCATCGAGCCGGTGACCGGCAGGTGACCACCCGCTCCCATGGCATGCAGCCCATGAACCTCGGCCAGATGACGATCAAGGGCCTCCTGGACCGCCTTCTCCCGCAGCTGGAATCGGTCCGTCCCGCCCAGCCGGATGGCCCGCTCCGTTTCGTCGAGGCCGTAGATGACCTCGATGTCATCTGCCTGCTCAAGCACCACTTCGGCATCGGGGTGGAGGAGAAAGGTGGGAATGAGCACCTTCTTGCGGGTCAGCACTACCGGACGTCCCGCAATGACTCGATCAGGGCGCGGTCCTGGGTGACTCCAGCCCTGATGTATCCCATGTCGGCACCGATCGTGAGGAACCGGATCCCCCGTCTCACCAGATCCCGGGCGTTGTCGGGACCGAAGCTCACCGTGCCGACGAAACGGCCGGCGCGGGCGGCGGCGGCAACGACCTTGTCGGTCGCCTCGGCGACGACCGCATCCGATCCGGTCCAGTCGAGTGGCCGCCCAAGGCTCAACCCCAGGTCAACCGGACCCAGAAAGAGGCCATCGACTCCAGGCGTGGCGGCGATCTCGTCGACCCGCTGGAGGGCCTCCGCCGTCTCGATCATCACGAGGAGGACCACGTCCTGGTTGGCTTCTGACGGGGTCGCGTACCCACCACGAGTAGGCCCGAACGAGCGGATACCGTCGGGCGGGTAACGCATGGCAGATGCGGCCAGACTGGCCTCCTCCGCGGTGTTGACCATGGGCACGATCACCCCGGTCGCGCCGAAGTCGAGAACCCGCATGATGGTGGCCGCATCGGTCCACGGCACCCGGACGACGGCCGGGGTCCCGCCCAGCTGCAAGGCCTGGATCATCGGGAGCAGGTCGCTCGTGGTGAGCCCGCCATGCTGGGCGTCGATGATGACCCAGTCGAAGCCGGCCCGGCCCATCATCTCCGCCGCCAGGCTTCCCGGCAACGTGGACCATGCGCCGAACGACGTTCGGCCGGCCGCAAGCGCTTCCCGGATGCGATTCATGCTTCCCCCCATGTCTCGATGACCTCGGCCGGGCAGGCTCGCTCGGCTTCCCGCACCTGCTGCTGGACTTCGACCCCTGGCGACTCCTCGAGCAACACGACGATGCCGGCGTCATCCTGAGTGAACACCTCCGGACAGGCCCGAACACAGGCGCCGCTGCCGATGCACTTGTCGGAGTCGACCTGGACGCGCATCAAGGTGCGCCCTTTCGCGCCGTTTCCAGCTCCTGGGCCGCGATGGTGGCAAACATGACCGAGTCGGCGCCGAGCGAAATGAGCCGGCCGCCCCGCGAGGCCCACCGGGCGGCATCGGCCCCGTTCAGCGAGTGGGCGCCCATCACCAGGTCGAACTTGCCGCACGCCGCCCTGATGGTGTTGACCGGCTCTTGCAGCTGATCGGAAGAGAACGCCAGCATGGGGTTGAGCCCGAGACCAATCGACAGGTCGGCTGGCCCGATGTACACGCCGGCCAGCCCTGGCACGGCACAGATCTCGTTGACGTTGTCCAGGCCAAGCGCCGTCTCGATCATGACGAAGCAACTCACTCGCTCCTGGAGGTGGACGAGCTCCAGCCCGAGGTCGGCGCGCATCGGTCCGAAGCTCCTCACGCCGTGGGGCGGGTACCGGCAGGCGGCGACAGCCGCGGTGGCCTCCTCGGCCGTGCTGACCATCGGGACGATGACACCATCGGCACCGGCGTCGAGCACCCGGCCGATCAGGGCGGCGTCGTTTCTCGCCACCCTCACAATCAACGCGAAGGGAGCGTCGGAAAGACGGCGGATGAGCACGGCCGCCTGGGCATCACTCAAGACGGTGTGCTGGGTATCGATGCCGACGTAGTCGTAGCCCAGCCGGCCGAAAATCTGAATGGTCGACTCCGACTCCGTTGTGATCCAGCCTCCGAACGCCGGCAGCCCGTCGCGCCATCGCTTCACCAGCGCGGGATGAGGCACGATCCGCTCACCCCCCTCAGGCGCCGTCGCCGACGACGCGATCGGCCGGCAGCAGCCATGACGGATCGAGATCCTCCAGGCGGTCCACCCCCATCAGCGTCATCGCCGTCGAGAGCTCTGCCCTGAGTATCCGAAGGACATCCTCCACGCCGGCCGGGCCCCGGGCCGCCAGTCCATAGACATACGGACGGCCGATGCACACCGCTTTGGCGCCAAGACAGAGGGCTTTCACGATGTCGCTCCCTCGGCGGATTCCTCCGTCCATCAAGATCTCGGCTTGCCCGCCGACTCTGCGGGCAATGGCCGGAAGGGCGTCGAGGGACGCAACCGCACCGTTGAGCTGCCGGCCGCCGTGGTTCGACACGACGATGCCGTCGGCTCCCAGATCCACGGCGCGGGCGGCATCGTCGGCATCGAGCACGCCTTTGATGAACAGGGGACCGCTCCACTGTTGACGCATCCAGGCGAAGTCGTCCCAGTCCAGCTCGGGCCGCATCCAGCGATATTGCGCCTGCACCGATCGGACAGCCGCCTTGACGCCGCTCTCATCGAGCAGGATCCGGGCGGACATCCGCTGATGCCGGAAGAAGGCGTACCACCACTTGGGCCGGATGGCGGCGCTGGCGATCCTGGCCGGGGTGAGCACGGGCGGCGTGCCCATGCCTCGCTTTCGCTCGCCTTCCCGATTGCCGTGGGTCTGGACGTCCACGGTCACGAACAGGGCCCGGAAACCGGCCCGCTTGGCCCGATCGATGAACGATTCGGTGAGAGCCCGGGCACCGGTGGCCTCGTCCGCCCAGGGATACAGCTGAAAGAAATGGTCATGTTCCGTCCCGCCCGCCACTTCTTCCACCGAGTAGGTCGCGGCCGTGCTGAGTATGGCGCGCGTCCCCGTCCTCTCCGCCGCCTGGGCGGCTCCGAGCTCACCCGTCCAGTGGGAGATCCCGGTGAGGCCGGTCGGGGCGAGCAGGACCGGCAGCGAGAGAGGCACACCGGCCACCTCCACATTCAGGTCCCGTGCTTCTTTGCCGGTCAGCACGTGCGCCCGGAGGCACCATCGATCAAACGCCCGCCGGTTTGCCCGCAAAGTGGTGTGGTCCTCGGCACCGCCGTCCACGTACGCCCAGACCATGTCCGGCACCGCCCGTCGAGCAGCACGGCGGTAGTCCTCGACCGTGATCGGCCCTGACCGGGAGCTCAGCTTGTACTGGAATACGCTCAACGCCGCCTCCTCGTCTCGACGGCTACTTCATGGCGACAGGGGATACGGGCGAGCCAACGCCGCCGACCACTCGCAACGGCGGAGCACTCAGCAGGAACTCCCACACATTGTCACTTGCGCAGTCGGCCGCCAGCTCCTCGAGGTCAAAGATCTCGCCCAGCATCATGCCCATGTCCCGGATGAGAATGCAGTGGAGCGGAAGCATCCCCGTCCCCGCTTGCGCCGGTTGCACCTCGATGCACCAGTTGTCGGAGACCACCGCCGCAATCTCGTGCCCGTGAATCCATTCCGCGCAGGCAACACTCAGACCCGGATTTCCCGCCATCCAGCCACTCCAGCCGTCCTCGAGCGCCTTGCGCCGCCAGCCAGTCCGCACTGCCAGGATGTCCCCGGAAGAGAGGGCGACGCCCTGACGGTCAAGGGCGGCGTCGAGCTCATCGGGCTCGATCGAATCCCCGGCGTCGAGCCACGGGACTCCCCGAAAGCGAGCGACGTCGACGATAACCCCCCGCCCGACGATGCCGGGCAGAGCGCGGTCAATGGCGTTGCGGGTTGCACCCCGCATCGCGTTCACCGCGTCGACCGGGACGTCGTTGTAGAAGCGGTCGTCGTAGCCAACGTGGGCCAGGCTGTCCCACTGCGTCGCGCCCTGGAGCGGCATGGAAATGAAATCGTCAGAGATGTTGAGGCCGTCGCCCAGCCTGAGGTCGTCGGTGGGCATGACGGTGAGAAAGTGCAGCGGGTTGACTCTTCCCCCGAGGCCAGTCTGGGGACCATTTGCACCGAGGGGAATGCTGAGCTCGAACAGCTTTCCCGTCTTGACACAACGTGAGGCGGCAACAACCTTTTCGGGTGTGATGAAGTTGAGCGTCCCTCGCTGATCGTCGGCGCCCCATCGCTTCCAGTTGGAGAGCCGATCTCCAATCACCTTGAAGTGCTCCATCCGCGGTCCCTCCCGTGTCAGGCTGCGGCGATCTGGACGGCGAGCGGCCCCCGCAACTGGAAGTTGCTGCCGTAATCGACTTCCTCGGCCAGTTCGTACTCCGGCAACTTGTCGAGCAAGCGGTCGAGCCAGACCTGGGCCTCGAGTCGAGCCAGGTTGAGCCCGATGCAGCTGTGCATACCAAAACCGAAGCCCAGGTGTTGCCGGGGCGGCCGGGTGATGTCGAAATCGCCGGGATGGTCCCAGCGCTCCGGATCCCGGTTGGCCGCGCCCTGCATGGGCGTCACCACCGAACCACGGGGAATGGCAACCCCCCGAATCTCCACGTCGGATTCCTTCACGTCCCGGTCGATGAACTGGGTGATCGTCTGGTACCGGTGCACCTCTTCCACCGCCTGCGGGACGAGTGTGCGGTCACTCGCCAGCGTTCGGCGCTGATCCGGACGCTGTGCCAGGGTCACGAGGGTGTGGGCCATCAGCTTGGCCGTCGTCTCGTTGCCGGCGAACACCAGCTGGGTGTTGCTGGCAATGATCTCTTTCTCGGACATGGCGCTGTTGGCGTACCCGGACGCGACCATCTTGCCGATCAAGTCCTCAGTCGGCTGCCGGCGGCGGTCCTCGACCTGAGCGGCGATGTACTCGTTCAGCTCGGCCGTGGCTTGCCGGCCGGCCATGATGGTCTCCATGCCGCGGTCGGAGGTGTCGAGGGCTCCCTCGGCAATCGCTCCCATGGCGTCGCTCCAGGCGCTGAACTGCTGGAACATGGTTGTCTCGATGCCGAGCATGCTGGCGATGACAAGCGTCGGGATGCTTCGCGTCATCTCTGCAATCGCGTCGACCGTCTCGCCCGAACGGACCCGGTCGACAAACGGATCGAGCCGCTCGGCGACAACCCGTTCGACGAGCGGTCGCCGGCTCTCGAGGTTTCCCCGCTGAAAGTCGGGGGCCCAGATGCCCCGGATGGCGTCGTGCCGTTGCGGCTCATCGATCGTCTCCATGGTGGGGCCGCCGAAGAAGTCGGTGAACGCCTCTGTCTCTCCCTGGGCGTAGTGGCGGGTGTCCCCGAGGACCCGGGCCACGTCCGGGTAGGACGTGAGCAGCCAGGTGCCACGCAACTCGTTGTACACGACCGGCCCCGCCGTGCGGATCTCCTCCAGCACAGGGAAGGGATCCTGGTTGAACCCCGGCTCCCGGAAGCTGAGGCTCATCACGGGCGCCGAGGTCATGTTGCGTTTACGACGTGCTGCGATCAGCCGCGCCGGGTTGTTGCTAGCTGCTCGGCAGACATTGAGGCGTCAGCCCCGTGGGCAAGGTCCACTTACCGTTGGACGTCGCCATCTCGAACCAGCAATGGATGGGGTTGGGCGCGTTTTGCTTGTAGGTCAGGCCGACCGCGGCCCCGCCGAGCGTCTCATTGTGCAGTGCAAAGATTCCGGTCTCCAGCTGGGCGGTCGTCGGAGTACCTCCGTTGGCTCCCAGGTTGCCCGCCTTCGCCGCCGCCTCGATCAGGAGTCCAGTCACCCAGCCCTCGACCACCTCGTCGTTGTAGTTGGGATTCGACATCAAGTTGGGCGCATACTGCCTGAAGGCTGCTTCCATCTGCTGGATCGCTGGAGAGCTCTCGGCCCCCGCGACCGGGATGACCGGCATGATGCCGAGAAAGCCGTTGGTCAGACCGGGTGAGTTCTGGAACGACGGGGCGACGGCGCCGTCCTCGGCGATGATCTTCACGTTGTAGCCCTGCTTGTTGCAGTCTCGGGCCACCCCCTGGATCACGCTGACGGCGTCAGCAACGAAGAGGGCCTCAACTCCCGCCTGCTTGGCGGCCAGACATTCGGCCGTGTAGTTGGGTGCCGTGGCCGACACCGCCGTCTTGTAGACCAGCGGCACGCCGTAGGTCTGGCCGGCTTGCTGCTCGGCGCCGACCAGCTGGGCACACACGGGAGCCTCGGAACAGTAGATGAGGCCGAAGTTCTTGGCCCCGGCCTTCTTGGCCCCGAGGACCACCGCCGCCGGAACCGAATCGGTCGTCTGGCCCTGGGAGTACCAGCCG
>JBPYFF010000109.1:0-6641 GCA_051984455.1 Acidimicrobiales bacterium
GTACGCGAACTTGCCGGTGACGTTCAAATCGGCAATCACCGTCGGCGACCCGAGCAGCGTGTAGCCCGAACCAGTGGCGGCCGGCAATCGGTAGGTCGCGACGCCGGCGCCCTGATCGGTCGCGGGCACGGCCGCACACGCGCCGCCACCGTAAACCGGGTCGAACGTCTTGGAGATCGTTGGGTTGCCGGCCGTCGAGAGGATCGTGTGGACGGGCTTGGAGCTGTAGTCGACCTCGCCGGGATGGAGCGCCGCCCACGTGGCGGTCTGGTACGGGCCGCCGGATGGGGAACTGATCGGGCAGGTCTGTGTAAGCGTGGTCACGCCCTTCGTCGGCTCCGGTCCTCTGCCCTTGACGTAGTGGTCGAAGAACGCATTGATGCGGGTGGGGAGCAACGCCTTATCGGCCGGCTTGTTCTGGCCTCGCATGTGGCCGCCGTCAAAGTCGAACAGCGCGATCGGGTCAGACGGGTACAGAGAGCGTTCGAGGTTGTAGTAGCGCAACATCTCATCGACCGGGAAGATGTCGTCGGTGAAGCCGTTGGCGAGGAGCAGCGGCGCAGGCGCCTTCCGGCCGGTTCCGTAGGCGCCGCCGAGTAGGTAGTAGGGAGAGTGGAACTGCGCCCCCTGCTGGATGATCGACTCGTCCGCGGACGTGTTGTACGGCTCGCCCAGATTGAGGTTCGCGTACCAGCGTCTCAGGTCGGCCTCCGGGTCGACGCCCGGGGGTGCGTAGTAGCCCTCCGCGGCACCGACGGCAAACAGCCCGCCGTCGATCGATGCCTTCTCGACGCCGGCCGGCGCCAAGTCGGCCGTCGCCGAGGTCACCTGTGAGTCGAGCGTCCGCCCGTTCGGCAATAGGGCGTAGACCAGATCGCTGAACCCGGCAAAGGAGGCGGCGGCGGCGATGTGAAGGGCCGTTCCGTGGGGGCTGCGCCACCGTACGAGCCGTCCGTTGGACAGCATCACGCGGTCCTTGAGGGTTGCCAGCTCAAGTGACACGCCGGCCCCGTACGACTCACCGGTCACGCCGATCCGGTTGGGGTTGACGATCCCCTCGTCGACCAGCAGCCCAACCGCGTACTGGACGTCCCGGGCCTCGTAGCGGTAATCGTCGAGATGGATGTAGCCGTTCGCGCACGCGGCCACGTTCACGAGCCGCGACCTGGCGCTACCGCACGAGTCGCCCCAGCCGCGTGCCACGAGCTGTAGGACGCCGTAGCCGTCCCTCGCCCATTGATCTGCCGTCGGACCGCCGTACTGCGTGTCGCCCGGCCCGCTCGGGGGATCGCCCCAGCCGTGGCTCTGCACCACCAACGGGTAGTGGCGGCGAGCGCCGGAAGGGTGGGCAGGGGGGAGGGTGACGTAGAGGGCCAGCGGCGTGCCATCGAAGCCCTTCAGGCGGAGATCGGCTCGGCCGAGCCCGCTCTCGTCGCCATGACACACGCGCACCCCATCCGACTGCGCCAAACATGGGATCGGCTGACCCTTCATCGTGTGTCCGGCAAGCACGCCCGTGACTGCGCCCGATGCGCCCGCCGGCATTGCCGTGAAAGCAACCGTGATCGCGACCGCTGCCACGCCAGATCTCCTCATCCGCATGTAATGCACGGTCTTTTCACCTCCCCCCGTCCTTTGCAGCAAGCAGGCCCGCCGTGGATCCCCACTCTCGGTGACCAACCTGCGACACATCTTTGGCTGCGCAATTCAGATGTGCTTCACACTTTGGACTGTGCCACAGATGCAGGCCACCAGCCAACGCCCGCCTCTGGGGGACGCTGGGACCTCAATGGATCCGATCGATCAGGCGGTGGCATGGGCATAGGCCGGTGGCGGATCCGCGGCGAGAACAAGCCGCAACCGCGTCGAACCCGGCGGTACGGGACGCTTTTCAGTCAGCGTTCGGGCCTCGTTATGGGGCACCTTGTTTGGAGACTGGCCTACCGCAGTGCCGAGGTGGCCGAACCCGAATATCTCTCAGTACGGCAGGTTCAGGGGCAGGTACCCGGTGGTGTGGTCCATGTGTTGCTCGAGGAAGCACTCGCCCTGCGAGGAAGCCTGGACATCGAGACCGTCAACGAGGTCACCCAGGCCACGCTGATCGCGGCCCGCATGGGCGACTGGCCACTTACCCTGCGACTGGCCGACCGCTCGATTCGACACCTCCAGTGGGGTGGCCAACGGTCCTGGCTAGCCGGCATCCTCAACGTCGTGGCCAGAGCCATCACCGACCGCGACAGCGAAGCAGCTGCTCGCCTCCAAGGGGCGGCCCGTCACCTGGCCGTCCAACTCGTCACCGCCCGACCTACCGCCCCGGCCGACGCCAGCGTCGCCTCACCATCCGCTCTGCCCGCCGGATCATCGGTGATCACCGAGCTTCGCCGACAAACCTCGACGCTGCTGCGCGGCGTTTTCGACGAGGAACTGCTGCGTCAGTTCCGCGCCGAAGGCGAGGCCATGGGCAGTGACGAAGCCGCCACGTACGCTCTCGACGCCATCGTTCGGGTCGAGCAAGGCAACGCCCAGCGCCGAAGGACCATACTCAGCCACGAGTAAACCCCACGGGGTGACAAGGTGTTGATGCTCGTAGCTGCCCACCATGAGGCCCCCGACCGTCTCGCTCACTAGCACTCCTTCCGCTCCCGCCAGGTCACGCACCCGTTTGGCGATGGTCACCGCCAGGCCGGCGATGTCGTCGTCACGGACCTCGACCTCCCCTGTGTGTCTCAATCCGCGGCCAGTGCGGCGCAGATCGCCTTTTGCCATACCTGCTGCAAGGCGGCGTAGACACCAGCACCGGCGTCTTCGGACGTCTGCGTTCGTTGAAGGCTCATCGCGACGGTGACGGAGCGGTGGCCATCTGCACTCGCAGCGGCGAACTGCGTGTAGCCGGGGATGTTGCCCGTGTGGCCGTAGACCGTGCCGCAGGCGGTGTCATAGCGGAACAACGCCAGCCCGGCGCTGTTGTCGCCGGGGCCGGTTGGTTCGGACCCACCTGCCACGACGAAATGCCGCTGGTCTTGAGCCACATTGCTGTTGAACAGCTTGCTGCCGACATAACCGCGAATGAAGGAGTTCAGATCGCGGGGCGTGGAGACGATTCCGCCTGACGCCCAGGCCCAGCCGCCGGCAAGAAGATTGGAGACGTCCTCTGGTGGCATGGGCGGATTGACGTCGTAGCCGTGGAAGAGTGGCTCAGGCAACTCTGTGCCTGACGGCAGGCTGGTGTGCCTAAGTCCAAGTGGACCGAGGACATGGGACTGCAGTTCGCCGACGTACGATTTGCTCGTAGCCGCTTCGACCATCAAGCCTACGAAGATATTGTCGGAGTTCGAGTATTCATACCGAGATCCGGGTGCGAAGGAGAGCGGCTCGGCTCGGACGTAGTCGATGAGCTGTCGGGGTGCGGGGGCCTTGTCCAAGGAGGCCGACAGGGCGTCAGAGAACCCCTTTGCATTGATGAAGTCAGGAATGCCGCTGGTGTGGTTCAGCAGCTCGCGCAACGTGACCGGTTTGAACTGGTCAGGAGCGTCGGGCAAGCGCTTTCCCACGGTGTCGTCCAGTGACATCGTGCCATGATCGACAAGTGACAGGGCGACGCCGCCAGAGAAGGCCTTCGAGACACTGGCAATCCGCATGTAGTCATCCGCGGTGGGCTTGCGACCACTTGCCACATCCGACACGCCACCGACATGCACAGACGGCGTCGATCCCCGCTGCACAACCACGACGACACCGGGAGGCCCACTCGGTGCGTTGACCAACTCCTCGATCGCCTGATCCAGAGCCTTGTCGGCCCGACCTCCGGCCGACTCACCTGTCGAACAGCCCACCAGCGAGGCACCGAGCAAGAGCACAGGCGCGAGCAGAACCCATGTCCACGTCCCGGCTACTGCAGACTTGAGATGATCGCTAACTCGGAGGATCGTACCTGCGTGCCCGGACTGCCGTTTCTGCTTATCGAGGAGCGTCACGCGCCAGGCTTCGTCAGAATCAATGTTCAGGGTCCCAACGTCTAGTACGCCGCCCAGATCCCGATCAGCGATCAGACGCAGGTCCTGCCACACCGGTTCGCTGCTCTTGCGGTGACGAAATCGGGCCACGGCAGGAATCAACACGGGGCCTCGGCCATGTCGCCGCTTCCATTTGACCAGCCTAGTCTCTTGCCACGTGCGTATGAGGAGGGCCAATGCCGATAACGTTGTCGGAAGGCGGGGAATGGATCGATCGTCTGGCCATCGCTGACCTGATCTATCGCTACGCGGACTCGGTCACTCGAGCCAACTGGGATCAGACCGGATCGATCTTCGCTCCCGACGCCATCTGGGAGAGCCCGGCGTTGGGCTTGCGGTTCGAGGGTGCCCATGCGTTTCGCGACTTCCTGGTCCAGACGACCGGCAATGACCTCCTCATCCTGACTGGCCAACCGCCGGTGATCCGCTTTTTGGGAATCGGGCAGGCGCAGGCGACGACGATCGTTTACGAACTTTCGCGGGGCGAGGCCCTAGCTGACAGCACACTCGGCGAAGCCGGGACGCCCAGGAACCACGAGCTGTACGGGATCTACTACGACGATGTCGCCAAGTTCGACGGGGAGTGGAAGTTCACCCACCGCTTGTTCATGCCGGTCTACGTGCGGACCGGCAGCGTCACCGGAGAGGTGCTCACGCCGCGATTCGCCTTGTCGAGCCCAACTTCGGTGTAGCGCAAATGCCGGAGCCAGCAACCGTACGTAAACCGGCGATCCGATCGGTCGCGGCGGGGGGATGATCTGGCATTGAGAAGTTACGCTGCTACGCGGCAGCACGGAGGTTCCCATGGACGATCCCACTGAACTCTTTGAGCACGTTGCGAATCACGCGGAGCGGCCCGGGTTTCGGATCTCCGAAATCCGACTGAGTCCGACCCAACGGGTCCCCTGGCACCATCACTCAAATATCCAGGACACCTTCTATGTCTTGGACGGGCGCATACGAATTGCCTTGCATCTCCCGGACGAACAGATCGAGCTGGGAGTGGGAGAGAGTTGGGGACCTGCCTGCGCCGGGCGACCCCATCTCGTCACCAATGCGGGCGCCGATACGGCGAACTTCTTAGTGCTCCAAGGCATGGGCGACTACGACTTCGTGCCGGGCACGGGCTAGTTCTCAATCGGCCAAGACCTGTCGGTCCGCATCGGGCCGCAACAGGACCTTGGCTCACAGGAGCGGCCCAGGTTTCCACCTCGCCGTCCGAGCACGTTCCGTCGGGACTGTCAGCTTCCGACGGAGAACAACCTCCACATTCCGGGCACGCCTTTCAACTGGTGTTCCTGTTGGTCACTGAACTCGATCGCCGCGCCCACGACGTGGTCGGTCACCGTCCTGGTCACCAGCACCTGGCCCCCACCGGCAAGGTCGCACACTCGCTTGGCGATGGTCACCGCCAGGCCAGCGATGTCGTCGCCCCGGACCTCGACTTCGCCGGTGTGCACCCCGGCCCGCAGTTCCAGCCCGATGCCGTTGGCACCGGCGAGGATGTCGGCTGCACAGCGAAGTGCCCTCCCGGTGGCGTCGAAGGTCGCCAGAAAGCCATCCCCAGTCGTCTTCACCTCATGTCCCCGATGGCGGGCGAGCGCAGCCCGCACCATGGCGTCGTGATGGTCGGTCAGCCGGGACCACTCCCGTGGGCCTACTCGGGCCTGGTGCTCGGTCGATGCCACGATGTCAGTGAAGAGGACTGTCATCGTGAGCACATCGGCCTCGGCCCCGCTACGAGCACCGGTCAGGAACTCCTCGATCTCATCCACCAAGGCGTCGGTGTCGCCCACATAGAACAGGTGGTTGTCGCCGGGGAGCACGACGAACTTGGCATCAGGGATGTGCTCTGCCAGGTACCGACCAGCGCCCAAGCGGATGTAGCGGTTTCCTTCACGATGCAGGACCAGGGTGGGACAGGAAATGGAGGGGAGGAGTAGGCGAACGTCGTTTTCCAACCCGGCCCGGACCATGTCGGCGACCCGGTCGGGGCCACCGGTAAACCGGGCCGAGCGGGCGTACCAGGCTCGGAACCGCTCGTCTGCGACCCGGTCGGGGGCAGCGACCTCCAGAACTGCGGCGGTGCCCCAGCTTTCTTTCGTGGCGGCGACCAGCCGATCGAGGATCTCGGGAGGAACCCCCCAGGGGTAGTCGTTCGATCGCACGTAATGGGCAAAGCTGTTGATCAGAACGAGGGCGCTGACTCGCTCGGGATGGGTGGCCGAGAAATGGATCGCTACCCCGCCGGATGAACCCTCGGCAACCAACGCCGGTCGCTCGAAGTCCACTGCGTCCAGCACGGCCATGATGTCAGCGTCCGAGATCTCTCCCCGAACGTAGTCCCGAGTGTCACCCTCGGAGGCGCCCCACCCCCTGGCGTCGAACCACACAGTGCGGCTGAAGGTATCCAGCCGCTTACGGAGTCGGACGAACCCAGGGTCCTCCGACAGGAGATCGATCGGGAGGCCACTGTCATTGGCGAACATCAGGTCGAGCGGCCCGACCCCCCTCAGGTGGTAGGCGAGATTGGTGCCGTCGGCTGAACGGGTGTAGTGGGTCTGAGGGGCGTCGGTCATGGCACTGCCCGATAGAGCCGCCAGGACCCGGGCACACCTTTGAGTTGAT
>JBPYFF010000110.1:0-4198 GCA_051984455.1 Acidimicrobiales bacterium
GGGCCACGAGCCAGATGGCGCGCCAAAATGCGGACCCGATGAGGTCCGCAAGCGGCGGGTGCCGGGTCAGGTCACAGCTAGAGGAAGCCGCTCATCTGTTGTCCATGATGGTAGATCCCCGCATCCCGGCAACAGCACCCACGGCATGCTCCCGCCGCACTATTCCGGCGATCCGCACTCGACCGTGCCGCATGACGCGTCGCCCGGGACTCAGCACGAGTCGCGCCAAACGGCGGACGCCCCCCCGATCCGTTCGCGGTCAGGCCGGTATTGGCACTTCGACGCCGCCGACGGCGGACCGCCTCCGTCAGCTGACGTATCGGCGGGCCATGCTCCGCAAGCCGCGGTTCGGGTCAGTCTCGGCTGTAGCCCGCAAGACGGCGGCAACGTCCGGCCGCCGCGACACGACCTTGTTAAGAGCGTCGATGGCCGCCGCCCGTAAGTCCGGGTTGGTGCTGGTTTGCAGGAACTCCACCGCGCGGGGGACCCAGAGAGCCTCGCCGGGACGGCACTCGTTTTGCTTGCATCGATCACAGGCGAGCGCGTGGAGAGCCCGGGCCGACACTTCGGGAGCCTCGTCGTCGAGCGCTCGAACCAGCGACGACACCGACTCTTCGTCGACCAGGCGATCAAGGAGGTTGAGACAGAGCCGCCTCACGATGGGCTTTTGATGCCGAAGCCCACGCTTGATGGCCGGGAGAGCGGCCGGACCTGACGTCGTCAGGTGCTGTTTGGCTCGAGGGCGGCAGGATGAGACGCCGAGCTGAGCAACCCAGCCATCGAAGTCCTTAGGCGCGGGACGGCCTCGCATCGTCACCGACGGTACGACCCCGTCGGTAGTCGAGCGAGCGATTTCTGCTTGTCCACGATCGAATGACCGCTCACCCGATCGCAGAATGTTCTTTCTGCCCGTGCGGCGCACGTACGCCGGAGGTACACACGGGCGCATCCGTGACGGACCCGTTGCAAGGCGGGGGAGCAGCCAGAGCCGCTCCCCCTTGTCGGGCCTTGTCGGGGCACCGCCAGGCGGTCAGCTGAACAGGTTCAGCGTGTTGGTGCCGTCGTCCACGAAGTACAGGCCCTTCCCGTTAGGGGTAAGGGCAATCCCGAACAGGGTGCCGTTGCCGTTAGGCAATCCCGGGACCGGTGTGTTGTCCAGCTGGACGGTCGCGACCTGCGCTCCCCCGAACGGCATGGTCTCCACCGCATTGCCGTCACCGCCGTTCACGGTGATGATGTCGCCGTCGGGGGCGACCGTCAGGCCCAGCGGAGCGTTGAGTGACCCGCCGGACGTCACGGTGAAGCCGGAACCAAACCAGGGGCCTGGGAGGAAGAATGGCGCCGGGACGACCGTGATGCGGTTGTCCTCGGTCGAAGCGACGTACAGGACCGCCCCGAAGAAGCCGAGGTGAACGCCCGTCGGTCCCACCACGAGAGCGGCTGGATCGTTGCGCTCTGGAAGGCCGTTGGCAATCACCGTCTCGGAATCAACCCGTTTCGTGCTCAGATCGAGCACGACCCGCACCACCGTTCCCTCGGGGACGACCTTGGTCGGATCGGCGGTGGGCGACAGACCGTTGAGAACGTTGGTGACAAACAGGACGGCGTGGTCGCCGAACTGCACTCCGGTCATGTCCCACGGTCCGTTGATAAGGCCGCCGGAGATCGTCCGCACGACGTTGCCGGCCGCGTTCAACACGATCAGGCACCCGGCCTGTTCACCGGCGGAGCTACCCGCGTTCGGACCGTTGGTGGGCAGGCTCCCGACCACGACGGTGCCGTTGCGGAACACAGCCAGAGCGGTAGTCAGGCCGACCCCACCCGGACACGGCTGCCGGGGCGTGAGGCTGATCGTGGCGAAGACCGACTGCTGCCCGGTCGGGCTGATCTGCATGATCGTCGAGCCGGTGCCCTGCTGGTTGTTGCTGTTATTGAAGTTGCTCACGAGCACGGCCCCCTGGTGGAGGCTGCCGACTGACGCCGGTACCGCGGCTACGCCATAGGGGTTGACGTCACCGGCCTCAGCGCCGGTAGTGGGGATCGTCGACGGCTGGTTCGCGCTAACCGTTTTCCCCGAGAGAAATGGCGTGTCGGCGCGAGCCGAGCCCCCTCCGGCAATGCCGCTGATGAGGGAAAGGGCCAGCCCGACAACAGCCGCCATCCGCCAAGGTCTCATGTTGTTGTCCTCCTCATCCCGCGCCGCGGTAGCGGAGCGCCAGAGGGTGTACGTGCGTGGACCAGGGAGGGATTGGCGGTTAGGCCTGACCCGGCTGGCTTCCGCCCTCTGGCGACCTGGCCTCCTCGGCCTCGCTCGCCGATCGCGACGAGCATTCTGGCCCGTCCCCTAGAGGCCGGGTCGGGATCGGCAATGGGGGGCTCGAGCCGAGCGCCGCAATGATGGTGTCGTCCACATCGGTGAGAAAGGTGGCGTGAAATCGGTTCACCTGGTTCGACAGGCTCACTGTCGCCCATAGCTCCATGATCCGCATGGTGTCGAAGTGGCGCGACAGCTCCGTGTACAGCTCGTCGGTGATGGGCCGCATCGCGGTCGAGGCCTGGGCGTACCGGATGATCGCTGTCTCTTCTGGGGAGAAGAGCCCGTCGGGCAGGGGATCGTCGATCAGATGGGTCATCTGCTCGTCGCTTAGTCCCACGCTCCGACCGAGCATGATGTGGGTGGGCACTCAGTAGTGGCAGCTGTTCGCAGCGGACGCCGTCAGGTATGCCAGTTCCCGCTGAACGGGTGTGATGACGGCGGCCGGGGTGTAGACGACGTTGCCGAACCCACGCAGGAGCCCCGGGTGGTTGGCGAGCGCCCGAATGACGTTGGGCACGCCGAGCGCCGTGCCGCTGTAGGCACCGATGATCTCTTTGATGGCGGGGTCGAGATCAGGATCTTCCGGATCGACGAGCGGGATGCGGGCCATGGCTGGCACCCTACCCTCAGCCTGTTGGAAAGCCCGGAATGACCCCGGGATCAGCTTTGCTCGTCAAACGCAGCCTGCGATCAGCCCCGGTTCAATCTGCCCGCTTCACGATCGCGGCCTGCACCGACGCGGCCTCACCCGTGGAGCAGTAGGGAACCGGCTCGCGACGTGGCCGCTCAGCGCGAAACGGGCGGTGGGCCAGGTTGCGGCTTGCTCGGCCAGGGCCTCGAGGACTACACCGCCCCGGTCCGCGGCGAGACGATCGGCACCGTCGTGTTCGTTAGGTCGGCATACCCATAGACGAACACTTCGCCGCCAGCGGGGAATGAGACTCACGCTCTGAGGCCACTGATCGACGCTCGAAGCCGTCGGTCGGTGCTGTCGTGGCCGCGTACGCGCCGGGCTCAGGGGCCACCACGTCGGCGGCCACGAACCAGGGTTTCGAGCGCGAGGGCACGCCTGAAATGGGAGACTGGCCTTCGTCTGAGTCGCCGGATGGAGATCGAGATGAGCGATGGCGCGGTGAACGGAGATACTTCGAGCGAGATGCCGAAGCTTGGGGCCATCGAGATGAAGTTGGAGGTCCTGACGTTGCCCGTGTCCGATGTCGATCGAGCCAAGCCCCGATGAGCCACATCTATTCCGAAGCCCCTAACAAGACGATCACGGCTGCCAATGGCGTCACGTACGCCTATCGAGAAATAGGCACGGGCCCGACCCCGTTGGTCTTGCTGCAGCACTTCCGGGGGAACCTCGACAACTGGGACCCTGCCCTGGTCGACAGCCTCGCGACAAAGCGCCGGGTCATCACCTTCGACAACGCCGGGGTGGGAGGCAGCTCAGGGGCAACGCCACCAACGATTGAGCAGATGGCACATGACGCCCTGGCCTATGTCACGGCCATGGGGTTCGATCAAGTCGATCTCCTGGGGTATTCGATCGGCAGCTTCATTGCCCAAGACATGGCGCTCGTCCGGCCCAACCTGGTCCACAGGCTAGTGTTGGCATCTTCGGCACCCAAAGGGGCACTCGGGATGCATGGTTGGGCACCCGAGGTTATCGACGGCGTCGGAAAGCCTGGCACAGACCCGGAGGGCTACCTGCGGGTCTTTTACACCCAGACCTCCAGCAGCGGGGACGCCGGGCGTAAGTCGCTGGAGCGGCTATTCGCCAGGCAGGCCGACCGGGACGCACCGACGACCTGGGAGACACGATTGGCCCAGTACGACGCCGTGTGCGCCTGGGGCATCCCGAACCACTCTCTCCTACAG
>JBPYFF010000111.1:0-13928 GCA_051984455.1 Acidimicrobiales bacterium
GGCGCAGCCAGGTGAGTGGCAAGAAGAGGTCCGGTGACAAGCGCTCGGCCCAGCTCCTCGAAGACCAGGACCGCATCGGCCAATCCGAGTCCGACACCTCCCTCCTCTTCGGGCACACAGAGGGAAAAGACGCCCGCATCGGCCAGCTCCCGCCAGGCGGAACGGTCGACCGCGCCCGGGTTCAAGATCGAGCCGCGGACCTGTGTCATCGGAAAGCGACCTTCACACAGCTTGCGGACGCCGTCCCTGAGGTCCTCCTGATCGTCGCTCAGTTCGAAGTCCATGCGTCGATCTACCGATCCTTCGGGAGACCAAGGATGCGCTCGGCCACGATGTTTCGCTGGATTTGCGACGTGCCGGCGGCGATGGTCAGAGAGATGGCGTGAATGCGCCCCTGCATGTGTTCGCCCGACCTCACCCCATCGAGCCCTTCGACATCGTCGAGCGACAACGACGCCCGTTCGAGCAGCCGGCTGGCCAGATCGCCCAGCCGCTGGCGCGCTTCCGAGTACGCCAGCTTGAACACCGAGCCACCCGGCCCCGGCATCCCGGTGCGGGCCGCCTGGGAGACGTTGCGCTTGGTGAGCGCCCACAGGGCATCAAACTCCGCCGCCAGATGGCCAAGGTCCCGTTGCACCGCACCGTCATCCCATCGCGTTGCGCCGCCGTGTCGCAGGGTCTTGGCCAGCGCCGCCACCTCCCGAATCGACTCCATCGACTGCAGCATCTCGCTGACGAGCGAGGTGCCTCGCTCAAAGCTGAAGGTGACCATGGCGACGCGCCAGCCGTCGTTTTCATCGCCGACCCGGTTGGCCACTGGAACCCGCACCTCATCGAGGAACACTTCCGAGAACTCGCTGGAACCACCGATCGTTCGCAGCGGCCGGATGTCGACCCCCGGACTGTCCATCGGCAGGATGAGCCAGGTAATGCCCTTGTGCTTGGGTGCGTCGGGGTCGGTGCGGACCAGTAGCTCGCAATAGTCGGCCACCTGTGCGTTCGACGTCCAGATCTTCTGGCCGCTCACCACGTAATCGTCACCGTCTCGAATCGCCCGGGTTCTCAACGAGGCGAGATCACTTCCGGCGTTCGGCTCCGAGAACCCCTGGCACCACACCTGCTCGCCTTTCAAAATGCCCGGGAGGTGCCGGGCCCGCTGCTCGTCGGTCGCCATGGCGATGAGCGTCGGCCCGGCATGGAGCAGCCCTACGAAGTTGACTCCGACGTACGGTGCCTTCGCCCGTTCCGTCTCCTCGAGGAAGACCAGGTGCTCCGACGGCGATGCGCCTCGACCATTGAACGCCTCGGGCCAGTCAATCCCGGCGTAGCCGGCGTCACACAACAGCCGCTGCCACCGGGTGTCGTACTCGCGTCGAGCGGGCCAATCATCGAGCGGGGGCTTCGGCGGCAGCGTCGGGAGCACGTCGTCCAACCATGACCGCAGCTCGGCCCGGAAAGCCTCATCGGATTCGGAGTATCGGAGATCCACCGAGCGGGCAGTGTACTTTCCACCGGACGTGGGAAATGACTGTCACATCGGATGGGATAACCTGCCTCGAAACCCTGCGTGAATCAGCGGGATGCAAGGAGGGTGGCATGCTCGACTGCGCCATCATCGGCGGCACCGTCATCGATGGGACGGGTACAGCGCGGCGGCGAGCCGACGTCGGGATCAAGGACGGGCAGGTCGTCGCCGTCACCGAGCCGAACGGTCTCGACGAAGCGGCGACAAAGACGATCGACGCGACCGGACTCGTCGTGACGCCCGGCTTCATCGACATCCACACCCACTACGACGCGCAGCTCTTCTGGGACCCGATGGCCAGCCCGTCACCGTTGCACGGTGTCACGACCGTTGTCGGTGGCAACTGCGGGTTTACGGTTGCGCCTCTCGTGGAAACTCAGGCGGGCTACCTCATGCGCATGCTGGCCCGAGTTGAAGGGATGCCGCTCGCCTCGCTCGAGGCAGGTGTGCCGTGGGACTGGCGCACCTTTGCCGACTATCTCGACCGGCTGGAGGGCTCGATCGGGATCAACGCCGGGTTTCTCGTCGGTCACTCGGCGCTGCGCCGTGCCGTTATGGGTGAGGACAGCGTCGGTCAGGCGGCGACACCAACCCACGTCGACGGCATGGTCCGGCTGCTGCATGAGTCGCTGGCCGCGGGAGGACTCGGCTTTTCCTCCTCCCAGGCGCCGACCCACAATGACGCGGAAGGCGACCCGGTTCCGTCGCGAGCGGCGGTGCCCGAGGAGATTCTCGCTCTGGCGGGCGCCGTGAGTGAACATGCGGGCACCACCCTCGAGTTCATCCCGACGATCGGTCCGTTCGGTCCGGAGCACATCGAGTTGATGACGGGCATGTCGCTGGCGGCCAACCGACCGCTCAACTGGAACGTCCTCGGGGTCAATGCCCGCAACCCCGACATGCACCGCCAGCAACTCTCGGCATCGGATCAGGCGGCCGAACATGGTGCGACCGTGCTGGCCCTCACGGTGCCGGACACGATGCGGTTCCGGCTGAACTTCCTCTCCGGGTTCATCTTCGACGCCATCCCGGGCTGGGAGGTGGCCATGGCGTTGCCGAAAGACGCCAAGATGAAGGCGCTGGCCGATCCCGAGGAGCGCCGCCGGCTGCGCGACGCGGCTGCCTCACCCGCGGCGGGACCCCTGCGGGCCATGGCCAACTGGCCGCCTATGACGATCTGCGAGACGTTCACGGACGTGAACCGAGGGCTGGCCGGCCGCGCGGTGGCCGGCGTCGCCGAGGCACGAGGCCAGGATCCCTTCGACGTGGTGTGCGATATCGCGCTGGCGGACGACTTGCGAACCAGCTTTGCGCCTCGGCTGGCTGCAGACGAGCCGGGGCTCTGGGAGAAGCGGGCCGAGCTCTGGCGGGACCCGCGCGTGCTGCTGGGTGCCTCCGATGCCGGCGCCCATCTCGACATGATCGACTCCTTCACCTACACCACCGCGTTGCTTGGCCCGTCCGTGCGCGACCGGGGTCTTCTCGGGCTCGAGGAGGCGGTCCACCTGTTGACCGACCGCCCCGCCCGCGTCTACGGCCTCACCGGTCGCGGCCGGATCGCCCCTGGCTGGCACGCCGACCTCGTGGTGCTCGATCCGGAACGTATCGGGCCAGGACCGGTTCACACCCGCTACGACCTCCCAGGGGGCGCCGGGCGGCTCTACGCCGAGGCGGAAGGCATCGAGTGGGTACTCGTCAACGGAGCGCCGGTTGTGCAGGGGTCAGCCTTCACCGGTGAGCGACCTGGCCACCTGCTCCGCTCCGGGCGGGATACCGAAACGGTCGAGGCGGGATCCGTCACCAGCCGGGCAAGCTGAGAGCGAGCTTCAGCTAAAGGGCCGTGTCCTTCTCGGCCACGACGTGGGTGGGCGTGACGGTGACGAGCAGCTCCCCGGGAGCGGCGTTTCGCCGGCCGTACTCCTGCGCCCTCTCGGGGCCCATGTAGCGGTCGCCGATCCTGGTCGTCCATTGCAGCATCTCGTCGAGGTCCTCATCGAGCACGACACGGCCTTCGATCATCACGAACGAATACGGGGGCGTCTGATCGTCGACGACCATGCAGACCCGGTCGTCACGACGTAACGCTTTGCCTTTCAAGCTCGTGGAGTGAGTGGTGAAAACGATCCGTCCCTGATGGTCCAGCACGAACCAGACCGGCGTTACGTGAGCCCGTCCGTCCTTGCGCACAGTTGCCACTTTTCCTGTCCTCGTTCCCGCGGTCAGGAAGTCCGCCCGTTCCTCCTCACTCATCGCCGCCACGGCGGTCGGAGGCCTCAGAGCCGGTAGAGAGTGACCGCGTTTTCGCCCGCGATCTTCCGCTGGTCGTCCACCGCGAGGTCTTCTATCGACTCGCTCAACTCAGCCGTGACGCCAGGGAACTTGGCATCGGGGTGGGGGTAGTCGGACGCCCATATGATCCGGTCGGCGCCGCACAGCGGCGAGCGGGCGGTGAACGCCAGAGTCGACTCGTCGGCGTCAAAGCTGATCCAGCACTGGCGCTTGAAATAGTCGGACGGCTTCATCCGGAGCGACGGCACATCCCAGGAAAAAACCTCGGCGTGATGGTCCAAGCGTTCGAGCCAGGGGACGAGCCAGCCACCGTTGGCCTCCAGGAAGATCAGCCGCAGATCCGGGAAGCGCTCGCACACCCCTCCGGCCAGCAGGAAGGCCATCGAGTTCATCATGTCGACCGGATTGGCGATGGCCTGAGTGAAGTAGACGTTGTCGAAATTGGTAATGGTGACGCCCATGTCATCCGTGGGGACGGGCATGGCGGATGTGCCCAGCCGGTTGATCCGGAGGCCGATACACGCGCCCGGAAGGTCGGCGGCGAGGAACGGGTGGAGACCGACAGGGAGGCCCCGCTCGGAGGCCGCCCGCCAGATGGGGTCGTACACCGGGTGGCTGAAGGGCTTCCAGTCGGCGGTCGGGTTCGGACGGATGAACACACCGACCATGCCGGGCTTGCCGGCGACCCGGCTGATCTCGTGGGCTGTGCGCTCGATGTCCTGCTGCGGCAGGACCGCGACGGCAAACAACCTTCCATCGCTGTCGGCCACGTGGTCAGAGACCCAGTCGTTGTACGCCTGGCACTGGACTTCCGCGAACTCCGGGTCCGGCTCGCTCTGGATGCCGAGCAGCATCGTCGGATAGAGCACCGACTGGTCGATCCCGTCGGCCGACATGTCCTCGAGGCGGGGCTTCACGTTGTACGCCGCCGGCCGAACCTCCGTGTATTTCAGCTCTCCCCGCTGGGCCCGTTCGAGTTCCTCGTGGGCCATGCCTGCCGTCCCGGCCAGGGCGGCGCCGTTGCCGGGCATCCTTCGACCGTTCATCACGATCCACTCATTGCCCCTGGTGTCGGTCTCGACGTGCCAGATCCGCTCGCGGTAGGCACTGGGGGCGTAGTCGAGCATCCCTGTCGGGTGCTCGAGCACATGGCCATCTGAGTCGATGAAGCGCAGCGCGGCGGATGTGGCCGTCGACATCGGACCTCCCAGGGGTGAGGTTGGGCTCCTACTCTCGCACCGGCTGTGCAGGTGGACAAGACTGGCACCGACTGCGCTCTTGGCGGAGCTGAGGAGTTGAGGAGGAGCCATGCCTGAGGCCGTTATCGTCGCCACTGCCCGCAGCCCCATTGGACGGGCGTTTAAAGGCTCACTCACCACCCTTCGAGGCGATGAGATGGCCACCCAGATGGTGAAGGCGGTGCTGGCCAAGGTTCCTGAGCTCGATCCCAACACGGTCGAGGACCTCATCCTGGGCTGCGGGCTGCCAGGCGGGGAACAGGGCTACAACATGGCCCGGGTCGTCTCCGTCCTGGCCGGCCTTCATGACGTCCCCGGCACGACCATCACTCGCTACTGCTCCTCGTCGCTGCAGAGCATCCGGATGGCCGCCCATGCCATCCGGGCCGGGGAAGGCGACGTGTTCATTGCCGCCGGTGTGGAGGCGGTGAGCCGCTTCGCCAACGGCAGCTCCGACGGCCTGCCAGGAACGACCAATCCCCGGTTCGAAGAACCGGCCAAGCGCACGGCCGACCGGGCCCTCGGCGGCCAGCCACCGTGGACGCCGCCGAAAGGCCTTCCGGATATCTATATCGCCATGGGCCAGACGGCGGAGAACGTCCGGGAACTCGAAGGGGTCAGCCGGACGGAGATGGACACCTTTGCCACCTTCTCCCAGAACCGCGCCGTGGCCAGCCAGGAAAACGGGTTCTTCGAGCGCGAGATCTGCCCATTGGTCCTCCCGGACGGCACGTCGGTCGACCGGGACGACGGGCCGCGCCCGGGCACGACGCTCGAGGCCCTGGCCAACCTGAAACCGGCCTTTCGCCCCGATGGCGAGGTGACCGCGGGCAACTCCTGCCCGCTCAACGATGGAGCTGCCGCCGTCATCGTGATGAGCGATCATCGGGCCCGGCACCTGGGAATCGACCCGCTGGCCAGGATCGTCGCATCGGGAGTCACCGCCCTTAACCCCGAGATCATGGGTCTCGGACCGATCGAGGTCAGCCGCCAGGCCCTCATACGCGCCGGTATGACCATCGAGGATGTCGATCTGGTGGAGCTCAACGAGGCGTTCGCCGCGCAGGTCATCCCCTGCGCCCGCCACCTCGCCATCGATTGGGACAAGCTGAACGTCAACGGCGGAGCCATCGCGCTCGGTCACCCTTTCGGGATGACCGGTGCCCGCATCATGACGACCCTGCTCAACGGGCTGGAAGATGCCGACAAGACGATCGGGCTCGAGACGATGTGCGTGGGCGGTGGCCAGGGCATGGCCATGATTGTGGAGCGGCTCTCCTAGCGAAGACCCTGCGGAAGTAGCAGTAGGGACCGATATATGTACCTCTTCTGCTACCTGCCGCCTCCTGCCGCTCCTCCTGCCGCTCCCCCTGCCGCCTCCTGCCGCCTCTCCTGGCCCGCTACCAGAGCTGATCGGCGTACGTGTCGGTCCCCACCACCGTCGGCAGGAACGGTGCCGCCCAGTGCAACGTGGCCAGCCCGCTCTTGGCCAGCTCCTCACCGTGGCCGGCGAAGCGGTCCTCCCACACCGACGCCGGCTCCACGTCGAGGAAGGCCAGCTGAAGGAAGCGACGTTCGGCTCCTTCCGTCCGGGGGACATCGCCGGGAGCGTCGCTGAGCAGCGGCCGGGGCGTGAACGACAACCACAACGCCACCGGGCTGCCGGCACCGAGCGCCGACGGCAAGTACTCCCCCTGGTACCACTCGGCCACCTCGGCATGGCTGGCGCCAGCCGCCAGCTCACCGACAACCACGGCGAGGCCGGGAAACCGGTGGTCAAGGGCCAGTTCGGCCGACACACCGTCGCGATCGCGCTGGAATCCCCACTCGTAGTTATAGAGCAGGGTGTGGATGTGGTCTCGCTCGGTGAACATGCGACCGTTGGCATGCAGCCAGTTGACCTGGTCGACCGCCCAGCGGTTCCAGTCGTCATGGTGACCGGCCAGGACGTAGTAGAGAGCCAGGTAAGAGCCCGACATCGGATCGGGAGTCATCGTGCTCGGGCCCTGCGGGATGCGCAGCTCCTTCATGGCCCGGGGTGCCACGAACCGGGCACCGGCAAAGTTCCAGCCGCCGATCATGCAGCCGGCGTAGAAATGGTCGCGCTCGTACCAGCGGTTGTACTCGACCTCATGGCCTTTCCGTGGATCGACCATGGTGAACAACATGGTGCCGAGTTTGATGTCGTAGTCCTTCATCGGGGTCTCCTGTGCTCCTGTATGTCCAATGGCTAACGCTAGGTAACGGTCGAACGGGCGCGCTGGCGCAGCTCGTACTTGAGCACTTTGCCCACGGCATTGAGCGGCAACTGGTCGACGACCTCGAGGTATCGCGGCACCTTGTAGTTGGCCATCTGGTCACGGGCAAACGAGAGCACTTCGGCCGGATCGAGACCGACACCCTGGCGCGGCACGACGAAGGCCATGCCGACTTCGCCCAGCCGTTCGTCGGGCACTCCGACTACCGCGACCTGTCCGACGGCAGGATGACGCAGAAGGGTGTTCTCGATCTCGGCCGGGTAGGCGTTGAAGCCGCCGGAGATGAACATGTCCTTCTTGCGGTCGGTGATCTGGACATAGCCCCGCTCGTCCATCACGCCGATGTCCCCGGTGTGGAGCCATCCGTCGGCGTCGATGACCGCCGCCGTCTCCTCGGGCTCATCGAAGTAGCCCTCCATGACGTGATAGCCCCGCGTGACGACCTCGCCCGCCGTTCCTCTCGGCACTTCCTTGTCTTCATCGTCGACGACGAGCAGTTCCGTGTCCGGGATGGCCCGTCCGGAGAAGTTGGCGATGGTCTCGGGATCGTCACCCTGGCGGCACATCGAGACGGTGCCGCACGCTTCCGTCAGCCCGTAGCCGGTGATGATCGTGTTGAAGGTGAGCTCCTCCCGCATCCGGCGGATCATCTCGACCGGCACCGCGGCCGCGCCCGTGACGGCCAGGCGCAACGACGACAGGTCGTACGTATCCCGGTCAGGATGGTTGAGGATGGATTGAAAGAGCGTTGGCGGCCCCGGAAGCATGGAAATTCGCTCGGCCCCGACCTGGGCCAGGACGGTCGGGACGTCGAAGACGGCGTGGGGGATGATGGTGGCACCCCGCATCAAGCACGACAGGAACCCTGCTTTGTAGCCGAAGGTGTGAAAGAAAGGATTGACGATCAGGTAGCGGTCCCCCTCCGAAAGCCCGACGATTTCGCTCCAGTCGGCGAACACCCGGAGGGTCTGGCCATGGGTCAGCATGGCGCCCTTCGGGCTTCCGGTGGTGCCGGAAGTGAAGATGATGTCGGAGAGTTGGTCCGCCTCGACATGGTCCGCCCTCGCCGCGACGTCGTCATCGGAGATAACGCTGCCGGCGGCGAGGTAGTTGGCCCAGCCGACCGTACCCGGGGGCGGGTCTCCCTGGAGCACGACGATCGTTTCCAGGGCGGGCAGATCGAAACCATCGTTTCGCAACAGGGCGACGTAATCGGTCCCGAGGAAGCCGTTCACCGTGAACACTGCCCGGGCCCCGCTCTGGCTCAGAATGTACGCCGCTTCCCTGCCTTTGAACCGGGTGTTCAGCGGCACCAGGACGGCGCCCGCCGACAGCAGGCCGAGGGCGGCGATCACCCACTCACCACAGTTGGGCGCCCAGATGGCGGCCCGATCGCCCCGGCGGATCCCACCCGCCATCGCGGCTGCGGTCGCCCGGACAACAGCGTCGGCCAGCTCGGGGAACGTCAGCCTCGTCGGGCCGTCGACGAGTGCCTCGAGGTCGGGGTAGCGCTCGGCCGATGCTCGTACCAGCCGCGGGATGGTGCCCCATTCGAGGTCGCCGCGCACGACGCCGTAGGCTAGCTCGGAAAGGGGGATCCGGAAGATGCCCATCTTCGAGCAACGCGACCAGGAGCAAGCGCGTCGAAACCTCGCCGCCTGGCTAACCGGCAAGCTGCCCGGCGCGGCCGGCGTGATCGTTTCCGAGCTGGGCGGTCCGGCCGCCACCGGTTACTCCAACGAGACGATCCTTTTCGACGCCTCCTGGCGCCAGGGTGCGGAAAAACACCATGAAGGCTTTGCGGTTCGGGTCAAGCCCAGCAGCCACACGGTTTTTCTCGAGTCCGAGTTCGACACGCAGTACCGCGTGCTGAAGATACTGGGCGAAAAGACGGATATCCCTGTCCCTCGTGTCACCTGGTACGAGGAGGATGCGACCGTTCTGGGCGCGCCGTTCTTCGTCATGGAGCAGATCGAGGGGCAGGTTCCCGGCGACAGCCCGCCCTACACCACGGGCGGCTGGCCGTCTGAAGCTTCACCGAGGGAACAGGAACGGTTGTGGTGGAACGGCCTCGACGTCATGGCCCGCATTCACCGGCTCGACTGGCAGTCGCTCGGCCTGGGCTTCGTGGCCAGGCCCGGGCGAGGCCGCACGGGGCTTGACCAGCAGCTCACCTACTACCAGACCTATTTCGAGTGGGCCGCCCACGGCCGGCCGCAGCCATCGGTGCAGGCGGTCTGGGACTGGCTACTGGCCAACCGGCCGGCAGACGATTCCCCGGACGGCTTGTGTTGGGGCGATTCCCGCATCGGCAACATCATGTTCGACAACCAGTGCGAGGTGCGCGCCGTCCTGGACTGGGAGATGGTGGCGCTCGGGAATCCCTTGCAGGACCTGGCGTGGTGGCTGTTCCTCGACCGGTATCAAAGCGAGGGCTACGGCGTGGCCCCTTTGCCCGGCTTTCCCGGACGCGACGCGACCGTCGCCCGATGGGAGGAGCTCACCGGTCGCACTGCCGACCATCTCGACTGGCACGAGCGGTGGGCGGCCTTTCGCTTCGGTGTTGTGATGATTCGCATCGCCCAGCTGCTGGTTCATTTCGAGCTGTTGCCGCCGGACTCCGACATGGAGCGCAACAACGGCGTCACCCAGCTGATCGACGACCTCCTGGTCAGGGCATAGGTCATCAGGGCATAGCCACGCCGCCGTTGGGTCGCAGGATCTGGCCGGTCATGAACTTCGACGCGTCCGAGGCGAGATACAGCACCGCGTAGGCGATGTCGTCGGGCTCGCCCAGCAGACCCATGGGTGACCGCTGCCGCATCGGTGCCAGGGCGGCATCGCGCGCTTGCTCGTCGATGCTGCCGTCGGGCCTGACCCAGTGGCGCGAGGTCATCCCCGTGACGACGAGACCGGGGGCGATGGCGTTGACCCGGACGCCGCGAGGGGCGACCTCGAGCGCCAGGGTCTTCGTCAGCTGAGCGACGCCCGCTTTGGCCAGCGCATACGTGATCAGCCCGGGTGCGGGTACGTCGATGGCGCCGGACGACATGTTGATGATGGAACCTCGACCCTGCTCGACCATCACCCGGGCGGCCGCCTGGCATCCCCAGACCACACCCTTGAGGTTGACGGCCAGGACCCGTTCCAGTTCCTCTTCGGTCACGTCGGTAACCTCGAGCGGCGGCCCGATGATGCCCGCGATGTTGCCCATGATGTCCAGCCGGCCAGCCCGAGCAACGGTGTCAGCAACGAGGGCGCCGACTTCATCTCGATGAGAGACATCAACGGTCGCGGCGGTGGCGCTCCCGCTGGCCAGCTTGATGAGCCCAACCGTGTCTTCGGCCGCGGCGCCGTTCCAGTCGGCGCAAACAACGGTCGCACCCATCTCCGCCATCCTGATCGCGCTGGCCCGACCTATGCCGCTGCCCGCCCCCGTCACGATGGCCGTGCGCCCGGTGAGAGCGAACGCTTGATCAGGGGCTGTCATAGCAACACCTCCATGGCCGCGGCTCCGATTGCCTTGGCAAGGGCCTTGTGACCGTCGTCGCCCGGGTGGACACCGTCGACAAGAAGGTTCTCCCCGACGAGGGCCCGGCCGGGGAGGAGCGTCAGCCGCTCATCGCCGGCCCGAATCCGGGCGTCGGCTGCTTCCTCCATTGCGGCCCGCAGAGCAACAAGAGTCGCTCCCAGCCGGTTGGGCGTGTCTTCCGCGTCGGGACGCACGATCGGACTCACCATCACGATGGGGACGTGCGGATGGCCTTGCCGCACGATCTCAAGGAACGCGCTGGTCGTGGCCCGCATCATGTCGATGCTGTGCGGGGTGCGGCCCCAGCAGTTGGTGCCGTGGCTGATCGAGATGACCGCCGGTGCAGGGAGACCCGCGATCTGTTCGGCGGTGGCAATCTCACCCCGAGCGGAGCCGGCGTAACCAACGTTGATCACGTCCAGCCGGTTCGTCCTGCCGGCGACCGCTGGCCAGGCCAGAGCGGCTTCCGACGCCGACCATCCCTCGGCGATCGAGTCGCCGTACACGAGCCATGCGGGCTCAAGTGGTGCCGGCTCGATGCCACCGCCCAGCGGCGTGATGGACTCAACGACCGGCCGCATGTCAGAAGGCAAGTACAGGATTGAGCGCTCTGCCCCGTCGCTTCCGGCCATGGCCAGGATGACGGACCCCTGCCCGAGGGCCGCCGGCGACTCCGCCACCTTTTTCCCGTCCTGCCAGAGTGAGAAGGTCCGGCCGGCGCCGCTGCCCCCATAACCGAGACTGTCCGCGCCGGTGTGGTAGGCGATCTCGACCGCGTCCGCATCGGAGACGAACTCCAGCCGAACGCCGACCGGGAGCTGGGCGGTGGCCCACGTGTCGATGGGCAGCCGGAAGTAGTCAGCCGGGTCCGCACGGGGATAGGCGACGCCCGCGCCCTTCGGCCAGGCACAGCCCCGCACGAAAGCTGCGACCATCTAGTCGTCGGCCATCGGATAGGGAAACTTGGCGCTTACCCCGCCGTCGACAACCAGCGTCTGCCCGCTCACGTAAGCGGCCAGGTCCGACATCAAGAAGAGAAGGGCGGAAGCGATGTCGGCGGGAAGGGCGACCCGTCGAAGGGGAGCGTTGTCGCCGCCCCGTTGCCGGCCTTCCTCGCCAAGCAGGGCAGACACCCGCGGGGTCCACACCACTCCGGGCGCCACCGCGTTCACCCGGATGCCGGCCGGGCCCAGCTCGATGGCGGCCGAACGGACGAGGGCCATCAACCCCGCTTTGGCGGCACCGTAGGCGGCGTGGCGGGGCGCGCCGGTGATCCCGGAAACAGAAGCGACGAAGGCCATGGCGCCGCCGCCGGTCGGGGCCATGGCTCGGCCACCGAGCTGGACGGCGAGGTAGGCGTGGCGCAGCACGATGTCGTGGTGCCAGTTCCATTCCTCGTCGGTGAGCTCGATCAACCGCGCATACCGCGCCATGCCGATGATGTCGACCAGGCCGTCGATGCGGCCCAACTCCCTTGCCGCCTCAGCGAACAACCGCTCGGCCTCCGCCCGGGTCGTGGCATCACCGACGCCGGCGACGCCGCCGACTTCTCTTGCGATGTCGTCGGCCAGGCCCTCGTCGATGTCGATGCAGAACAGTCGAGCGCCGGACTGGGCGAGCGCGTGTGAGGCCTGCCGCCCGATGCCCTGACCGGCACCGATCACCACAATGCACTTGCCGTCCAGCCGCAACCGGGCGTGGTAGTCGGGGACTTCGGTGTCGTCGGTGCGCGTCATGGCGTTGCCTCACTTGGCCCCAGCAACCAGGAGGCGACTCGCTCGCGATGCCACTCGGCGTCGCCCCACGCGCCGGCCAGCGTCCAGGCGCGCTTCATCCAGAGATGGAGGTCGTGTTCCCACGTGTACCCGATCGCGCCGTGGACCTGGAGGGCGACCCCGGCCGCGGCGGTGGCCGCTTCCGACGCGTACACCTTCGCGATGGACGCGTCCCGGGCCCGGAGCTCAGGCCCTTCAGATTGATGCGCCATTGCCCATGCTGCCCGGTACACCGCCGGCCGAGCGAAGTCCAGCTTCAGCAGAGCGTTGGCGAGCAGGTGTTTGACGGCCTGAAAGCTCCCGATCGGCTGGCCGAACTGCTCGCGCTGGCGGGCATGATCAGCGGCCATCTCGATCATGCGGTCAGCCACGCCCAGCAACTGGCCTGCCACACCGGACGCGGCTCGATCGAAGCCCTCGGCCATGGCCGCCTCGGCGGCCTTACCACCTCCCAGCTCGGTCGCGGCGGTCGGGTTCCAATCGACGGTGAACAAGCGCTCCGCCCCGTCGATGGCGGGCTGGGCTATCAGCTCAACGTGCCCCGGATCTACGGCGTGCAATGCGTCGCCGCGCTGCAGCAACAAGAGATCCGCCACATGGGCATCGGCGACATACGGCCCGCGGCCCTCCAGGCCAACCGCAATCCAGGCGTCGCCGCTGGCAATGGCGGGAAGCCACCGGGCCCGAACTTCGGCCGGCGCGAGAGCGGACAGCAACCGGGTTGCGACGAGGGAGGTCTCGACGATCGGCTCCGGGAGTGCGGCCCGACCGGCCTCTTCGAGAAGGAGCACCATGTCGACTTCATCCATCCCGAGCCCGCCGGCATCGGAAGGAACGAGCATCCCGGCAACGCCGAGCGAGGCCAGCCGAGCCCATCGCTCCCTTGACCGGCCGGCGGCATCGGCCCACGACGCTCGCAGCTCCTCGGGCGGAAACGCCTTGGCCAGAAAGTCACGGACCGTGCGTTGGAACAGTCGTTGATCTTCGGTGAAAACGAAGCGCATCAGCCGCGTCCTTGCTGCTGTCGCGGAAGTCGGAGTACCTGGTCGGCGATGACGTTGCGCTGTATCTCGTTGGTGCCGGCATAGATGGGGCCGGAAAGGGAAAAAAGGTAGCCGTCCAGCCAGCCGGCGTTGTCGACCGCGTCGGGCGCAGCGGTCTGCAGCAGGGCCTGGTGACCGAGCAGCTGGAGAGCGGTCTGGTGCATCTTGAGGTCCATTTCCGACCAGAAGATCTTGTTGAGGCTTGCCTCTGCGCCGATGACGGACGTCCCGTCGAGCAGGCGGGAAACAGTCATATAAGTGTGCAGCC
>JBPYFF010000112.1:0-3121 GCA_051984455.1 Acidimicrobiales bacterium
CCTTCCTATCCGATCTCCAACTTGAGGCGCGTGCCGGGTAGACGCAGGCCGGATCAGCCCCGGCTATGTGCCTGAAGGGGCGGGCCACGCCCCGCCGCGGCCGGGGTTCAAGGTTTGGTGGCCTGGCGCACATTCTCGGTGACCGCCGTGACACCTCATCCCGCCCGCTCTCACCGCCGGCGCCATCTCACGTCCTGGACAACAAGTGCCCGAGCGGCCACGGCCGGGCCTTGGTACAGCGGCTCTTAGCCCAGGTCACGCCGCTTCTAAGCCGATCGGTACGTCGTACGGCGGGGGCCCCCAGGGTTGCCGGGGCCAGCACCTCATTTCGCTAGTTCTTGTTTCCCCTCTCCTCGGCTGGGTAGGCGCCACCGAACTTGATCAGGACAGACATATGAGCTAGCGGCCTGAGCGGCGCCGGGCGGGAAGCACGGCCCTGTGGGGGTGCAGCAGTTCAGGAAAGAGGAGCTAGTTATGAAGGGCGGCACACAGACCGCGCTCGCGCTGGGCGTGGGCTACCTGCTCGGCAGGCGGCGCAAGATGCGCCTGGCCACCATGCTTGCCGCGGCCGCGGCAACCCGTGGCCTAGGGGGACTGGGCGGCATGGCACTTCAGCGCGGCATGAAGATGCTCGGATCCACCGAAGCGCTCGGCAAGTTCGCTCCGCAGCTGGGCGAGCTCGCTGACACCGTACGAAGCGACCTGATGGACGCCGGTAAGGCAGCGGCCACCGCGGCGGTCAGCAGCCGGATCGAATCCTTGACCGACTCGCTGCACGAGCGCGCCGATTTGGTGCGCAATCCTGGCGAGGCGGCCGCCGGTGCGGGCAAGGCGGCGCGTTCCGGCGCGGGCAAGGCCACCGGGACAGCGCGCTCGGGCGCGGGTGAGGCCACCCGGCGCCTGCGGCGGCGCGACCAGGAAGCGGCAGTCGACGAAGACGGCGACGAGCCCAGAGACGATGAGGAGTCCTACTCCGAGGAGCCCGAGGAGCCAGAAGGTTACGAGCCAGAGGCCGACGAGCCAGAGGCCGACGAGCCAGAGGCCGACGAGCCGAGGACGACCCGCCGCAGGACTAGCACGCAGCGCCGGTCGGCCCAGCGGGACGCGCCCGTGCGCCGCGGGACGGCTACTCGGCGCCGGTCTCCGGTGGTCCGGGCAGGGAGGTGACCGACGTGGCGCAAGATCAAAAGACAGGTAGTGGCGGAGGTCCGATGGACCGGCTCAAGACCGAGGCTCGCGGCCTGGCCGGAGCGCTCGGCCAGCGTGCCCTCACCTCGGTGCAGGACAAGGTGGAAGGCGCGACGGGCCGCCTGAGCGACTACGTGGACAATGGCGCGGGCCCAGGCCTGATGGCTGCGGTGACCGGAGCCAAGGATGTCGCCGAGGGGAAAGGCCCCGTCCGGTCGATGCTCGGCGCCGGGTTCAAAGGGACGGCCGAGAAGCTCAAGGGCATGTTCGGCAAGGGCGGCGGCAAGGGCGGCCAGGGCAAGAAGCTGAAGGTGACCAACATCGTCGAGTCGATCGACGTGGGGGTTCCGGTCGAGATCGCCTACAACCAGTGGACCCAGTTCACCGATTTCCCCAGCTTCATGAAGAAGGTCGAGAACGTCGACCAGGCCGAGGACGAGAAGCTCCACTGGAAGGCGCAGGTCTTCTGGTCCCACCGTGAGTGGGACGCCGACATCATCGAGCAGATACCTAACGAGAGGATCATCTGGCAGTCCAAGGGGGCCAAGGGCCACGTAGACGGCGCGGTGACCTTCCATGAGCTGCTGCCCGACCTGACCCGCATCCTGGTTGTCCTCGAATACCACCCCCAGGGGTTGTTCGAGCGCACCGGCAACCTGTGGCGGGCGCAGGGCAGGCGCGCCCGGCTGGAGCTCAAGCACTTCCAGCGCCATGTCATGACCAACGCCATCTTGCACCCCGAGGAGATCGAGGGCTGGCGGGGCGTCATCAAGGACGGCGAAGTGGTTACCGACCACGAGTCGGCGCTCGCGGAAGAAGAGCGCGACGGCGACGAGCCCGAAGGCCGTGAACCAGACGACGAGCTGGAGGACGAATACTCCGGCGATCAGGACGACCTTGCGGACGAGGATATCGAGGACGAGTACGACGAAGGCGACGATGCCGGCGAGGAAGACGAGGAGGTCTCCCCCAACGGCCAGTCGGCCACCGAACGGCCGTCTCGCACCGCGGCAGGTAGCCGCGGGCCGGGGCGCGGCCGCGGGCCTTCTGGCCGCCCGCAGCGGCCCAGCCGCCCCGCCCGGTCTGAGGAGCGCCCGCAACGGGCGGCCCGCAGGCGCGCCGCGACACGAGGGGGGAATAGCGGATGAGCACGGGCATGCAGACCGGTGGCGGCACTCCGTCACCCTCCGGCCTCGCCGACGTCATCGACACGATCCTGGACAAAGGGCTGGTCATCGACGCCTACGTGCGGGTTTCCCTGGTAGGCATCGAACTGGTGACCATCGACGCCCGGATCGTCATCGCGAGCGTCGATACCTACCTCCGGTTCGCGGAGGCCGTCAACCGGCTCGACATCTCGCAGGAAAAGGAGACCCTGCCGGACCTCGTCGGGGACATGCAGCAAAGCGGCGCCAAGCACAAGACAAAGGGCGTGCTGGAGGCGGCCGGGGACAAAGTCCGGGACTTCGCCGGAAACGGCAGGGAACGGGAGACCACTCCGCGCCGCAGCCGCCGGGAGGAGTACTGAGATGGCAGCGTCGCCGAAGACCCAGAAGACCACCGGCTCGAAGCAAAAGACCACCGGCTCGAAGCAGAAGACTGCCAGCTCGAAGCAGAAGACCACCTCCGGCTCCGCGCGGAAGGCACGGACTGCTCCGAGACAGAGCACCAGCGGTTCGCAGCGGAAGGCTACGCGTTCAAGCCAGAAGGCCACCGTCGGCTCGGAGCGGAAGACCTCGAGCCGGCAGCCGGAGAAGGCCATCTACGTCTACGGGATCCTTCCCGCAGACGTCGAACTGGCAACCGAAATGCCAGGCGTGGGAGACCCGCCCGGCCAGGTGCGGCTCGTCCACTCCGACGGCCTCGCTGCCCTGGTCAGCGAGGTGGACGTGTCCAAGCCGCTGGGTTCCCCCCAGGATCTCAGTGCCCACGA
>JBPYFF010000113.1:0-11876 GCA_051984455.1 Acidimicrobiales bacterium
GGTCCCGCATACCCATCCCGAGCTTGACCCGGCCACCTACGGACTGACGATCTGGGACCTGGAGCGGGAGTTCTTGACCGATGGCCTGGCCGGCCGGGGGTCGATGGCGCTCGGCGACATCCTGGGGGTGCTTCGCGACGCGTACTGCCGCACGGTCGGCGTCGAGTACATGCACATCCAGGAGCCGGACCAGAAGCGCTGGATTCAGGACCACGTCGAGGGCGTGGCCACCCAGCTGGGTCCCGAAGAGCACCGACATATCTTGAGCCGCCTCAATGCGGCCGAAGCCCTCGAGAGGTTTCTTGACACCAAGTACATCGGGCAGAAGCGATTCGGGCTCGAGGGAGCCGAGTCGGCCATCGTCCTGCTCGACGCCGTCCTCGACGAGGCCGCGGCAGGCGGTCTGGAGTCATCCGTCATAGGAATGGCCCACCGAGGTCGCCTCAACGTGTTGATCAACATCGTTGGCAAGAGCTACGGCGAGCTCTTTAAAGAGTTCGAGGGCGACCTCGATCCCAACACGACACAGGGGTCAGGAGACGTCAAGTACCACAAGGGCTTCACCGGAAAGTTCACCGGGCTCTCCGGCAAGACCATCGAGGTCTACCTCTCGTCTAACCCGTCTCACCTCGAAGCGGTGGACCCTGTCGTCGAGGGAATGGCGCGCGCCCGCCAGGACATGGTCCAGGAGGACGTGGGAGAGTACCCGGTCCTGCCGTTGCTGATTCACGGTGACGCCGCCTTCGCCGGCCAGGGTGTGGTGGCCGAGACCCTCAACATGTCCGCCCTCCGCGGTTATACAACTGGCGGCACCGTGCACCTGGTCATCAACAACCAGCTCGGCTTCACGACCAACCCGGAGTCGGCTCGTTCCTCGGTGTACGCCACCGACATCGCCAAGATGGTGCAGGCACCGATCTTCCATGTGAACGGAGACGACCCGGAGGCCTGTGTGAGAGTGGGGCGCCTCGCGTTCGCCTTCCGTGAGGAGTTCCACAAAGACGTCGTCATCGATATGGTGTGCTACCGCCGGTTCGGGCACAACGAGCAGGATGACCCGAGCTTGACTCAGCCCCGGATGTACGAGCTGATCAAGCGACACCGAGGTGTGCGCAAGCTCTACACCGAGACGCTGGTCCGGAGGGGGGACATCACGCTGGATGAGGCCGAGGCGGCCATGAAAGATTTCTCTCGCCGTCTGCAGACCGCCCTGGATGAGACGAGAGCAACCGCTCCTCCGAGCCCTACGGTGCTGCCGCCCTCGCCCGTGCCCGCAGCCGTGCTTCCGCCGATCGACACAGGCGCGCCCATGGAAACCCTTCAGCGGATCGCAACGGTGTTGCACGAGGCTCCGGGTGGATTCACGGTCCACCCCAGGCTGGTCAAGGTGTTCGACACGAGGGCGAAGCTGTGGGCCGGGGGTGAGGCGGATTGGGCCATGGGCGAGGCCCTGGCCTTCGGCACGTTGTTACTGGAAGGCCACGACGTTCGGCTCTCCGGCCAGGACACCCGGCGGGGAACGTTCGGTCACCGCAACGCCGTGCTGGTCGACTACCAAACCGGCGCTGAATACATCCCTCTGCAGCACCTGTCGGACACCGCCGGTGCCAGCGGCCGGGGCGACGGCCAGCCGGGCCGGTTCTTCGTCTACGACTCGTTGCTGAGTGAATATGCCGCCATTGGCTTCGAGTATGGCTACTCAACCATGCAGCGGGACGCGTTGGTCGGGTGGGAGGCCCAGTTCGGTGACTTTGTCAACGGCGGCCAGATCATCATCGACCAGTTCCTGGTCGCGTCAGAATCGAAATGGGGCCAGACCTGCGGTCTGGTGCTGCTGCTTCCTCACGGCTATGAGGGCCAGGGGGCCGAGCACTCCTCCGCCCGCCTGGAGCGCTTCCTCCAGCTGGCGGCCGAGGGCAACATCCAGGTCGCCAATCCCACCAAGGCCGCTCAGCTGTTCCACCTGCTGCGCCGGCAGGTTCACCGCAGCACCAAGCGGCCCCTCGTCCTGCTTACTCCCAAGCGGTACCTGCGGGGTCGTGAGTCCTACAGCAAGGTTGAGGAATTCACGACCGGTCACTTCTATGAAGTCCTCGACGATCCTGCGGCGGGAGACCCGAGGACGGTGCGGCGGGTCGTTCTTGCCTCAGGCAAGATGGCGCTCGACCTTCTGGGCGAGCGGGCCCGGCGCGAGGCCAACGACGTTGCGATCGTCCGGGTCGAACAGCTCTATCCGTGGCCCGAGGAGCAGATCGTCGACACGCTGGCTCACTACGAGAACGCCGGCGAGGTGTATTGGGCGCAAGAAGAGCCGGCCAACATGGGCGCCTGGACGTTTGCCTCCGCCAAGCTGGCGCGGATCCTGGGCGACGATTACGTCCTTGGACACCTGGCCCGGGCACCGTCCGGTTCGCCCGCAACCGGCAGCCACGCCCTTCATCTGCTGGAGCAGGCGGACCTGCTGGAGCGCGCCTTCGCTGATGGCTAGCGCAACGGGAAGCCGACGACCTCTTGCAGCTCGTCCAGGGCTCGCCCCGGGTCTGTCACCTTGATCGTCGTCATGCCCATTTCCCGGGCCGGTTTCAGGTTGACTCCCAGGTCATCAAGAAAAACCGCTTCGTCAGGGCGGATCCCCAGAGCATCGCACGCCATGGCGTAAAAGCGGGGATCCGGTTTGCGCACACCCGCCTTGCTCGACTCGATGACGACATCGAAGAGCGACAGGATCCCTGAATGATCTGCGCCGCGGTCACCGGTCACGAAGTTGTTGGTGAGAAGCGCGGTCTTGAGACGCTCGTGGCAGCGCCGCAGCGCCTCGACCATTGGGGGCCGAACCTCTCCTGACAGCAGTCCCATCACCTGGCGGGCATCGAGCTCTCCGCCCGCATCCCGCGCCTCAGTTTCGAACCGATCACAGAACTCGTCGAAGGTGATGTCACCTCGCTCCAGGTGCGCCCAGGCATTCATGTGGTGGTTGGTGGCATTGAGCCCGCGGATGAAGCCGTCGGGTAAGCCGCACTGCTCCTCGTAACGAGAGAAGGCGGCGAACGGGCTGGAAAGTATGACGCCCCCGAAATCCCACAGCGTCGCCCGGATCATCGCGACTTCGGTGTCGACCTACGAGGGGTTGAGGAGGACGTCGCGGGCAAGAGCCTGCCACAGCTCGGTCGAAAGCCGGAGCGAGTCGACGTCAACTCGCTCGTTGTCGCCATGGAACATGGTCGCGTACTGCTCGAACGTCAAGCGCTCGCTGAACAACCCGAACCCGTACGAGGGGATGCCCAGCCGCCGGAAGAACCGGGCGTCGGTCGCGCCGACCGTGAAGAACGGCACCAGGCCGGCCCCGGGGTGAAGCCGCCCGGCGACGCGCTGCAGGGCGTCGAATAGAGGGGTCTCGATCGGCGAGGCGGTTGAAGGGTCGTCGGAGATACCGGAGATCGTCACGCGGTCGGCGAGATCCCCGAGGGCGTCTTCGAGCATGGACCGGATGTCGTCACCCGATTGACCGGGCAGGGTCCGGATGTCGAGCTCGAGATCGACCCGGTCGGGGATCACGTTGGTCTTGGTGCCGCCCTGCACGATGGTCGGTGCGATGGTGGTGTGGGTGCAGGCATGGGCCTGGCGGGCGAGCCCGAGCGGAAGTTCGTAACAGAGGTCAGTGATGGCGCCGTCGTCGAGCAATCGCTGCGCCACATCCGGTGGGAATCCCATGCCCTCGACGAACCGCCGCCACGTCTCGTGGATGCTGGCCCCGGGCTGATAGCTGGCCAGGCGACGCACGACCTCCGCTGCCGTCACCACTGCGTTGTCGGTCCGAAACGGCTGGGATGCGTGGCCGGGCGTGCCGGCCACGGTCAGCCGGCACCAGTACGTCCCTTTTTCACCAACCAGGATCGGCAGCTTGGTCCCCGCCGGCGACGGCATGGGAATCCCGCCCGATTCGGTGATGACGTAGTCGGCCGCCACTGCGTCAGCGACGTGGTTCGTCAGCCACTCGGCCCCGTGAGTGCCGAGAGCCTCCTCGTCTGCGACCGCGAGGTACACGAGGCTTCCCTTGGGACGCCAGTCGGAGCGAGCCAGCCGTCGGGTCGCGACCGCCATGGACGCGGTCAGGTTGAGCATGTCGATCGCGCCCCTGCCCCAGACCTCGCCATCGACCAGCTCAGCCGCAAACGGGTCCCGTTCCCAGCCATCCGGATTAGCCGGCACCACATCGGTGTGGCCCATGAGCAGCACGGTCGGAGCGGAGCGATCATGGCCCTCGATGCGGGCGACGAGCGAAGTGCGGCCAGGTGCCGGCTCGAATGTCTGGAGGTCGAGCCCCGTGCCCTCGAGGACCGCCCGCAAAACGTCGGCGCTCCGGTTCTCATGACCCGAGCCGGCAGTGCCGTCGTTGACGCAGGCGTTGCGGATCAGCTGCTGCAGGAGCTCGATTACTTCGCCATCTGCATCGCGGTCCATCGGGGCCACGCTACCTGCTCACGACGAATCGGAATCCCGCCCACCTTTCGTTGATGGCTACACCCCTCCCTGGTCCGATAAACCGCAAATCGACGAAGAGACAGAAGATCTCCATTCGACTTGAACGGCTGGCGGAGGGAGCGAATACTCGATGCCAGCGCCACCGGGGCGTCGTCGACGCCGACAACGGCGCCCTGGTGGATGCGAGGGCTTGCGAGGGCTCGGGCGGTGAGCGGGCATCGAGTACATTCCGGCGCCGGTGCCCAAGCTGGATGTCGACGTCTGCGTGGTCGGCGCTGGCTACGCGGGGTTGACGGCCGCGTGGCGCCTCCGCCAGGCCGGCAAGTCAGTGGTCGTCCTGGAGGCGCGCGACCGGGTGGGTGGCCGGATCTGGACAGACCGCCTGGCAGACGGTTCGCCGGTCGATCGGGGCGGCGCCTGGCTCGCTCCCGGCCACGAAGCCATCTTCCGGCTGGCCCGGGAGATGGGCGTGTCGACGTACAAGACGTGGGTCAAAGGTGCGCATCTGCTGGTCGGTGACGGCAGGACCCGCCGTTACACCGGCCTGATTCCCCGGATCAGTCCCGCGGCCGTGGTGCGGATCGCCCTGGCCCAGTTGAGGATCGACCGCATGGCCAAGCGCGTGCCGCTTGAAGCCCCATGGACCGCGAAAGACGCGGCCAGGTGGGATTCGCGATCGGTCGCCTGGTGGCTCGATCGCTCGAAGATCCAGACACCGATCGCCCGTGACTTGTTCGAAATGGCGGTGCGGGGTCTCTTTGCCACCGACCTGAGCAACGTGTCGCTATTGAACTTGCTGTTCCTGGCCCACGCCCACGGAAGCATCAGCACCCTCTTCTCGATCGAGGGTGGCAGTCAGGAGAACCTGGTTGATGGTGGCGCCGGTTCGATCGCGCAACGGATGGCCGATGCTCTGGGTGCGGGAGTCCGGCGGAGGGCACCGGTCCGGTCCATCGGCCAGGACGACGAGTCGGTGCAGGTTGCCGCCGGCGAGCTGTCGGTCGTCGCTCGGTACGCGGTCGTTGCCGTCCCGCCCGCGCTGGCCATCGAGATTGGCTTCCATCCCGCACTCGAGGCCGGCCGGCTGGAGCTCTATCGCCAAGCGGTCGCCGGTTCGGAGACCAAAACGCTCGTCGTTTACGACGAGCCATTCTGGCGAGGTGACGGCCTCAGCGGACAGACCGCCGCGCCCGGCTCGCCGGCCGAGGTGACGATCGACGCGACACCCGCAGCCGGCTGCCCCGGCGTGATCGCGTCGTTCACTTTCGGGCCCGTCGCCGAGCGCGTGGACGCGCTCGCCGCCGGGGCGCGCCGCCAGGCCGTGGTCGACGCCCTGACGGCCAGATTCGGGCCCCGGGCGGCGTCACCGACGGACTTCGTCGAAACGGCATGGTGGACAGAGGAGTGGACGCGCGGTTGCTCGATGGCCCACCTGCCGCCTGGCGTGCTCACCCGGTATGGACCGTTGTTTCGGCAGCCGTTTGGCCGGGTGCACTGGGCGGGGACGGAAATGTCCACGGTCTCCCACGGCTCGATCGATGGCGCTGTCCGTTCAGGAGAACGGGCCGCGGCCGAGATCGTTCAGCGCTGGTAAGCCGGCTTCGGTGACCGCTCGTCGCCGGTCCGCCCCGCCCCCGAGACCAGGATGGTTGACTCTTAGCTGAAATGGCACCGCGACACGTCGTCGTCGACGGCTCGAACGTGGCAACCGAGGGGCGCTCGACGCCGAGCTTGGCCCAGCTGGACGAAGCCGTCCGGGAGTTCCTCGGCGAGAACCCGACCGACATCGTGAGCGTTGTCGTCGATGCGTCGTTTGGGCACCGTATCGACCCGTCGGAACGGACCATGTTCGAGGAGGCAGAGGCCGCGGCCGAGCTGGTCTCTCCGCCTGCGGGCGCCATCGGGCGAGGGGATGCGTTTCTCCTCCGGATCGCCGAGAAGACCGGAGCGACCGTCCTTTCCAATGACTCGTTCCAGGAGTTCCACGGCGAGCACGCGTGGCTGTTCGACAAGGGCCGTCTGATTGGCGGCAAACCGGTGCCCGGTGTCGGGTGGATTTTCACCCCTCGCACTCCCGTCCGGGGCCCCCGGTCGCGGGAGGCGGTGAAGGAGGCGAAGCGAGGGAAGAAGGGAGAGGCCGAGTCAGGCATGCCCGGCCTCGACCTGGCGGCCGAGCGGGCCCGCGCCAAGGGGAAGGGAAAACGGACGGTCGAGCGGGCCATCGCGGTCGCGACCGAAGAGGCGGTTGCCCCCAAGGAGACCAAGCGCCGCCGCCGGCGCAAAGGTGGTCAACCACCGGCCGATCCGGTCAACGAACCGCTGACGTTCATCACCTTCATCGCCGCTCACCGCCTCGGCTCAGAAGTCGCCGGCACGGTGGAATCCTTTGCGTCCCACGGCGCCTTTGTGGACGTCGACGGGGCTCGCTGTTACCTGCCTCTCGCGGCCATGGGGGAGCCTCCGCCCAAGAGCGCCCGTGAGGTGCTGGGCAAAGGGCAGCAACACCGCTTCGTCGTCGACGCGCTCGACCCTCTTCGGCGAGGAATCGAACTCGCCCTGCCTGGCTTCGCCCGGGTGGCCGGCACACCGACAGAGGAGACGGTCGAAGCCGAGATCACGGCAGAGGCGACCGCGGCCTCGCCTGTCGCGGGGCCGGCCAAGAAGGCAGCCGCCAGGAAGGCCCCGGCCAAGAAGGCGGGCGGGAAGAAAGCTCCGGCCAAGGCAGCACCGGCCAAGCAGGCTGCGGCCAAGGAGGCGGCGGCCAAGAAGGCGCCGGCCAGGAAAGCAGCTGCGGCGGCGAAAGAAACCCCCGCCAAGAAGCAGGCGCTGGCCAAGAAGGCACCGGCGGCGAAGGAGGCCGCTCCGAAGAAACGGGCGGCAGCCAGGATGCCACTCGCCAAGAAGGAGCCGGCGGCCAGCAAGATCCCCGTCAAGGGGGCCCCCGTGACCAAGGCCGCCGCCAAAAAGACCCTGAAGACCGCCCCGCCCCAGAAGGCCCCCGCCACCAGGAAGGCCCCGGACGCCAAGAAGGCCCCCGCCACCAGGAAGCCCCCCGCCAGCCAGAAAGCAGCGACAAAAGCCGCGGCCGCGGCGCGGCCGGAGGTCGTAAAGGGCGCAGCGGCAAGGGCACCGGGCGCCTGACACGAGCTGGCCGCGGCTGCGGCAAGATGGCAGCGAGATGCGGATCGCCACGTGGAACGTCAACTCGCTCAAAGTCCGGCTCCCTCGGGTGGAGGAGTGGCTCGCCTATGCCCGGCCGGACATCTGCTGCCTTCAGGAGACCAAGCTCAGTGACGCCACCTTCCCGCACCTGGCCTTCTCAACCCTCGGCTACGAGTCGGCCCATCATGGAAGCGGCCAGTGGAACGGCGTCGCCATTCTTTCCCGTGTCGGGATCGAGGACGTGATCTACGGATTCTCCGAGGGAGTGGAGGCAGATGCCGATACTCGCCTCGTCACCGCCACCTGCGGCGGCATCAAGGTCTCGAGCGTCTACGTCCCCAATGGGCGGGCGCTCGACAATCCGCAATACCAGTACAAGCTCTCATGGCTGGAACGGCTGCGACACCACCTCGAGCAGACGGCTGAGCCCACGGACGGCGTTGTGGTCTGCGGCGATTTCAACGTCGCCCCCGAGGACCGCGACGTCTGGGACCCGGCCGCGTTCACTGGCTCGACTCACGTGAGTGCGGCGGAACGCGATGCGCTGGAGCATCTGAAAGGGTGGGGTCTGGAGGACGCCTTCCGGTTGCTTTACGACCAGGACCGGCTCTACACCTACTGGGATTATCGGGCCGGGGATTTTCACCAGCATCGAGGCATGCGCATCGACCTCGTTCTGGTTTCGAAGCCGGTGGCCGACCGGGTCACGTGGGCGATCGTGGACCGCAATGCCCGCAAGGGAAAGCTTCCGTCGGATCACGCCCCCCTGGTCATCGACCTGACCGGGGCCCCCGGGTCTTAGCAGCGGCCTCCTGTTAGCTCCGGGAGGAACCGACGGTCACGGGTTGGCGCCGCCGCTCGGACCAGCCCGAGAAGATGTCGAAGTCCTCGTCGGCCGTCAGTTCCCAGGGCAGAGGCAGCGCGGCCGACCCGGAACCGACGAGGGGGCGGGGTTTGCGGGGCTCGGCCGTGCCGGCGCTCCCGCCTCGCCCTCGATAGACGATGAGGCCCGAGACGGGGTCAGGCACGGCGTCCAGGGCGGCCCCGACGGCGGGCACCTCCCGGAAACGCTCCCACACTTGCTCGTTCTCGAAGGCGAGCTCCAGCACGACTCCCCAGCTGTGCCGGTGCCAGTTCCAATCTGACGCGCCGCTCGAGAGGGCCGCTTCGACCAGCGCGTCACCGTACGCCTCCGACCACAGCGAGGCCGAAGCAGATCCATCCAGGACCTCGATTGAGAACCACACGCTCACGCGTCAAGGGTAGGGCGTCGCGCCCGGCCGAGGCAACGGTGAGGCGCAACGACCGAACGTCGGGCGTTCAGAGCAGTGGCGGATCCGACAGCTCAGCCCGCAGCTTGGCCAGGCCCGAGCCGATGACCGCCCGCAGTTCGGCGCTCGGCAAGCCGAGATCGGCATGCAGCTGTTTCAGCGACCTCGGCGGCCGGCCCAGGCCGTAGCGCGCCCCGATGACCTCTCGCTCCACGGGGTCGAGGTGATCGAGCAGGTGGCCGGGTGGCAGCCGGACACTCAGGAGGTCCTCGTCCGGTTCTCCATCGGGGTCGGCCACCTCCCAACCACTGTCCGCGTACGGCCAGCCCTCATCGGTCTGCCAGTACACGCTCATCATTCTCAGTTGTCGCGCCGAGGACGCCTCCCGTCAACGCCGGTCGCGAACCCACCGGTTGAGGACGGTCGCTTCCACGTCGGAGTGCTCCTGCAATCCGGAAATGATGGCGGCCTCGACCTTGCGGCCGGCGAGCGGCACATGGACCGACAGGTTGCCCTCCAATCGCCGGAGCGTCCCGGCATGATCGTCCGGCTCGAGGCGGATCGATCCGGAGGCGTCGAGAAGGCGGGCATAGTTGTCCGGCAGGATCGTGAAGGCGGTGACGTGCGATCGGCGGTCGAGAGTCGAGTCCTCGACCCAGGTCAGCCGGGCGGGGTCGACAACGGCTTTGACCGCGGCCGACAGCTCGCCCGCGAATGAGTAGCGAATCCGCTGACGGACGTGGTCGCCATCATCGGTCGAGTCAAGCAACTCCACTCGACCCAGCCGGGGCGAGGCGGCGAGCTCCTGCAGAAACTCGGGATCCACAAACGCGGCCTCGACGACCGGCAGCGGCGCCTCCAATCGCTGAACAAAGTCGAACCGCACCGGGCGAATGGTACCGACTGGTCTGCTTCCGACCGGCCAGGGGCCGGCGCCGTCGAAGGCCAGGCGCTACCCCGCCTTCCGGTGATCGGCCAGCACGGCCAGCAGGGCGGCGCCGTACCGACCCGCCTTGACCGGCCCGACTCCGGGCACGGCCAGCAACTCGGCCGACGTCGACGGCCGGGCCGCGGCAACTGCTCGCAGGGTGAGGTCATGGAACAGCACGAACGGAGGTACGCCCGCGCCCCGGGCGACCGACGCCCGCCATTGGTGGAGCGCGTCCAGGAGGACCCGGTCTTCATCAGTCACGCTCGCGGATCCGGCGCCCCTTGTTACCGGGCGGCGACAGGCCGCCAGGCGGCTTCTCGGCATCGTGACGCCGGTCGCCGGCCGAGGCTGCCCGTCCGTGCCGCTCGCCCCGCCACCCAGCCGGTCGAGCCAGGGGGAAGGGTCTCTCGGGACGGGATGACCGCCCAACGACCGCTGCTCCGCCCACGAGCAGTGAAGGTCGGACTCAGCGCGGGTCAGCGCCACGTACAGCAGCCGGCGCTCCTCCGCCACCGCAGCAGGGGCGGTGGCGTGGCTGATCGGCACCAGCCCCCGCTCCAGACCGGTAACCCAGACGGCTCTCCACTGAAGTCCCTTGGCCCGATGAAAGGTCGAGAGCGTGACCCCGTCGGGCGGCCCCTGGTCGCGCCCAGAATGCGGGGAGACGCCGGCTTCGACCCCGCCGCCCGCGTCCCTGCTCAGCTCGACCCCGGACAGCCGGTAGGGGATGCCGGCAGCTTCAAGGGCGTCGACGAAGGCCCCGGCCTGGGCATTGGTCCGGAACAGGATGGCCAGCTGTGACCAGGCCAGGCCGTTGGCCTGCGCCACCCGGAGCTCGCCCGCCACACCGTGGGCTTCGGCCCCATCTGATCGGTAGCGGCGGACGACGGGCGGGGTTCCCGCGGGGCGACTCGAGCGCAGGCCGGCGCCATCGCGGCCGAGGACGGCAGCCGCGGCGGCCACCACCTCGGGCGTGCACCGGTGATTGTCATCCAGCCGTATCAGATGGGCTGTGGGCCACCGGGCCGCCACACCCGACAGGAGGCCCGGGTCGGCGCCGTTCCAGGCGTAGATCGACTGATTGGGATCGCCCACGACACAAAGGTCGAGCCGTCCACCCAACCAGGCGAGCAGGAGCCGGTGCTGGAGGGGGTTGATGTCCTGAAACTCGTCAACAAAGAAGTGACGCCATCGCCAGCGCTGGGCGGCGGCAAAGACGGGATCTGACTCCAGGGCAGTGACGCATCGGGTCAGGAGATCGTCGAAGTCGACCAGGCGACGGCGCTGCTTCTCCACCTCATAGCGGGCATACACCGCGGCCAGCGACTCCGGCGGTGCGGGGAGAGCCCGCCCGGTCTCCGCACACGCCTGCCCGTAGTCAGCCGGGCCGATCAGTCGGGCCTTGGCCCACTCGATCTCGGCCGCCAGGTCTGCAACTGGCACCTGGCGGAGGCCGGGTCGATCAGCGGCCAGCTCCCCCAGCACCCGCGCTTTGCGTTCGAGCAGGGCCGGCGGCGTCTCTCCCCGATCGGCCCAATACCGCCGGAGCTGACGGTAGGCGAGGGCGTGGAAGGTGCCCGCCTCGACCGGTGCGACTCCCCCCTCGAGGAGGAGACGGTGCAGGCGACCGGCCAGTTCCCGTCCGGCCCGGCGGGTGAAGGTCACGGCGAGCACATGGCGAGCGTCGGCGCTCCCGGTGGCGACCCGGAAGGCGATCCTTCGGGTGAGCACCCGGGTCTTGCCCGCCCCGGCTGCGGCCAGGATACAGAGCGGCTCCCCAGGCGAAGCCACCGCATCCCGCTGGCAGGGAGTCAGGTCCCTCAGCAGGCCGTCGCTCTCCACCCCGATGACGATACGAAGGGGGTATGACGGTCTGGTGGATGCCGCGGAGCGGCTCTGGTGGATGCCAGCCGGCGCGATCAGGTGAACCCGCCGGCCCCCCCGCCGGCGAGCGAGCCTGGCCGTCCGGCTGGCCGGTCCCAAGTAGCCGCCGGGTTCTCGCCCGCCGGGCTCCTCGGGACCGTGCCGCC
>JBPYFF010000114.1:0-3678 GCA_051984455.1 Acidimicrobiales bacterium
TGGTGCTGTCCGGCATGACGACCCGGCTCGGTGGGCGCCGCGGTGGGGTGCAGGTCCTTTTTCCTCCTGGCCGGCGCTGGCTGGTACATCTCAAGAAGGACCTGGAGACAGCCGAGTTCAGCAACTATGTGCCCATCGAGGAGCAGATGGACCATCACGAGCGGCTCCGGCTGCTGTACGTTGCGGCAACCCGCGTTCGAGACCACCTCATCGTCTCTGTGCACCGGAAAGCGGGAGAGGGCCGGCAGCCGACGGCAGCCGAGCTGTTCTACGCCAAGGGGTTCGACCCGGCCCTCGTCGCGGCGATCGACTCGCCAATCGAAGTCACGATCCCCGCAGCCGACGTGCACGAGGATGTTGGTCCACTGCCCTCACTAGAAGAGTGGGAGGAACAACATGCTGCCGCGCTGGCATCCGCGACGCGTCCGGTAGCGATCTCGGCAACCCGGCTGGCCGAGCAGGCAGCGCGTGCCGCTCAGGCCGATTCCCTGGCCGGCATGAAGAAAGGGCCTCGGGACATCGATTTGCCGCCATGGCAAAAGGGCCGCTACGGCAGCGCCATCGGGCGCGCCGTGCATGCTGTCCTGCAGAGCATCGACCTGGTGACCGGCCAGGGGCTAGTGGACGCAAGCCTGGCCCAGGCAGCCGCCGAGGGTGTCCTCGGGAAGGAAGACGTCATCCAGCGGTTCTGCCGCTCGGCGCTCGCGTCGGACGTCGTCCAGCAGGCCGCAGGTCGTCCCCACTGGCGGGAGATCTACGTCGGCATCCCCTACGGCGACGGCGTTCTGGAGGGCTACATCGATCTCCTGTACCGGGAGGGTGACGGCCTGGTCATCATCGACTACAAGACCGACGCCTGGCGTACGGAGGCCGACCTCGCCACGAAGGTGGAGCGTTACCGTCCGCAGCTCGCGGCCTATGAACAAGCCGTCGCCACCACCACCGGTCAGGCAGTTCGTCGGACACAACTGCTGTTTTTGAACGCCGCCGGAGACGCTCGCGCCGTTACAGTTACCAGTCGCTAGCATCGCCGATCGTCCGGCAGGCTCGCGGGACCGGCCCGCAAAGCACCTGGGTCAGGCGCATCGGGCAAACTGTCGCCATGCGCCACGTCGTGATCCTGGCCCCCATGCCGCTCGAGATGGATGCGATCACCACGGCGTTCGGCCTCAGCCCGACCGGCGATCGCAAGCGAGACGCGTGGTCGGGGAAGTTGGGCGGGACCGAGGTGACCGCCATCCATATCGGCATGGGCCCGCCCCTGACCCGGGTGGCCGCCAGCCAGGTGCTCGACGGCCCGCGGCCGGTCGACCACATGATGATCGCCGGCATCTGCGGCGGACTCGACCCGGCACGGCCGGTCGGCACGCTGATCAACCCGTGTTCGCTCATGCTGCATTCGACTGGATCCTCGTTCACCCACCACCCACCGGGCGACGTCCCGCTCGAGGGCAAGCTCATTACAACCGAGGGCGTGAACCTCGATCCTGTTCTGACCCGGGGTTTCTTTGAAGACGGGTTCGTTGGCGTCGACATGGAGTCGGCCGCCGTGGCCGAGGTATGCGAGCCGCGGGGCATCCCGTGGTCGGTCTACCGGTGCATTGGTGACCGGCCCTTTGACGGGCTGTTGGACGAGCGTCTCGTCGGGCTGAGCAATCCGGACGGTTCGGGGAACATGGCCGAGATCCGGAAGCTGTTGGACGCCGAGCCCGACTTGCTTCCCAAGCTCGAGCAGCTGGGTCGGGACGCATCGAATGCTGCCCGCCTCGCGGCCGAGGCGGCCGTGCGCGGCTGCCTCGCGCTCGATCGGCAGCTCTGAGATGCAGTGCCCCGGAGCGTTTGGTGGGATGACCCCACCTCAACCCTTGGCGATGTACGTCAACACGTACCAGCCGTAGCCGGCTAGCACCAGGGCGGCGATCACCGACACCGACATCGCGCTGTTGAAGAGCCATCCGTGGCTCGGCTTGGTGACCCCGCTCGCCGCTAGGTCGTTGACCCGGGCCTGATACGTGTCAGCCTGCCACCAGCGGGGAGGACGATGTCGGTAGGCCCGGCGCTCGGCGAACCAAAGTTGAATGCCATCGAACGCCGGAAAGAGAGGGCGACAACAGACGAACGCCACCGCAAAAGCGATGATCTTCACATCCCATTGCGAGGTCCACAACGGAGCTGTTCTGGCCCACAGGCTCGGATGCGCGCCGGAAGCGCTGGTCGCCGACGCGTGGACCCGCAAAGCGCGAAAAAGCCAGTAGAGGGCGGTAAAGGCAACGGCAAAATAGGCCACGGCCATCACCGGGGCGATCAGGACGCGAGGAACGTGCAGCCGCTCCTCCAGCCGCTCGATGGGGCCCCGCCGGCGATGCTTGTAGTGGTTCCACACCACCGCCTTGGCCAACCAACCACCCAGCACACCCTCGGCCACGTTGCGAATCGCGTGACGCAGGTCCGCGTCCGACACGGTCGTGTCCCACCAGTGCTTCAACGTGTAGGTGTGTCCGGCGACGTGGTAGTGGACCTGGAAGACGAGGTAATAAAGGGCCACGACGATGAGCGTGCCGACGTGAGCCAGCAGCAGAGCCAGCAGCAATCGCTTCAGCCGATGGGCCGACCACCGCAGAGGGTGCTGACCAAAGCGCACCATCGGAGGGGGCAGCTCGACACGCTGCCGCCCGTCGCGCTGACTCACGGAGATGTCAGCAGCAGTCACGCGGACACTGTCCTTCGGCCTCGGGAAACCGGCGCACCCGGCAACACGGACAAGACGCTAATGACTCCCCCGCCCTCGTCGTGGAGGAAAAGCGCACGCCGCCTTCAATGGGCAGGCTGAGCTCCGGCCTACGCCCGCTTGGCCCAGCCCCGCCTTCGATGACCCGCCACCGCCATGGACCTGCACGGCGGACGACGGGCCCTGTACCGGTATCTGTGGAACCTCGTCGCAGTTGTGCTGACGAGGTCGATCATGCGTACGATGCGCCCCGGCAAAGGGGGGGTTCCATGGGCTTCGGCGGCAGGACGAGATCGCGGTATTGGCGGCTGGCGACAACTCTGACCGCTGCCCTCGTGACTTCGAGCGTGGCGTTGCAATTCCCCAACCCCGGTGCATTGGCCACGCCGCGTCCTCCCCGGGCACACGCGTGGTACGTGGACTGCTCGGCACCCGCCGGTGGGACTGGCAGCATTTCCCGCCCTTTCAGCAGCCTGCACGCAGCAAGCGGCGTAACGCTCGGCCCCGGTGATCAGCTGTTGCTCCGCCGCGGCACTGTGTGTGACGGCATGCTGGCACCGAGCGGGGGCGGTGCCGACGGGCACCCGGCCGTGATCGGCGCATACGGTCCGCAATCCCCCGATCGGCTGCCCAGGATCAACGCCGGAGGAACGACCACCGCGGCGGTTCTGCTGACGGATATGTCCAACGTCACCGTCGCGGATCTTGAGCTCACCAACTCGGGAAGTTCGGGAGGTGAGCATCGCGGCCTCTACTTCACCTCGGGTGACCGGCCGGTTCGTAGCGTCACTGTTCGCGACTTGGTGGTTCACGACGTGGATGGCACCGCTGCGTTCAACGACGCTGCCAAGACCGGGGGTGGAATCATCGGTCAGGCCCTCAGCGATACCGGACGCTTCTCGAACGTCCTGATCGAGGACAACCGCATCCATGACGTATCCCGCCAAGGG
>JBPYFF010000115.1:0-10850 GCA_051984455.1 Acidimicrobiales bacterium
ACTGGAGTGGGAGGCGCACGCGATGGCCGTCGACAACGCACTTCACGGCGGGCGGAAGGGAAGCGGGCGAGGCCGGCCGGTGGCTACGGGCCGGACCCTGGTCGTCTCGGCTCGCCGGCTCATCGCCCGAACCAGCAGCCGGGTCTGAGCGAGGTTCGGCCGAGCGCCGGGGCCGGGCGCTGGGGCCGGGCGCTGGAGCCGGGTGGCGGGCGGGCGTCGCGGGCGGGCGTCGCGGGCGTGAGGCGGGCGTCGCGATTCGATCATTTCTTTTGTTCCCTGCCGATCTTTGGTTCGAAATTGCCGTATTTGCGCGTGATTGAACGCGAGATCGCCAGGGAACAGTAGAAAGCCCGCATCCGCGGGCCGCGGCGCCAGCGGGGTGCGCCCGCGGCGGTCGCTCCGCCGGTCTCTGCCGGCAGTACGCTCGCCTGGCAGTGGATGTGCTCGTCGTCGTTGGTGATGCGCCCGCTCCGCCTCGCCTCTTGGCACGGGCCAGCCACCACCTTCCTGTCAAGGGCGATGAGGTTGGGCCTGAGCTCGTCGCGGCCTTGCGGGCCCGGATCCCCCATGCAGTCGGGGTCGTTGGCCGGGCCCCGGCCGCGGCTCGGGTCGCCACCCACCTGCACCGAGCCGGGCTTCCCGTGACCCTGTACACCGATGAGTCAGCGGACGTGGATGCCGGAGTCGAGATTGACCCCATCACCGACCGGGGTCCGACGATGGCCGTGGCCGATTCGCTCGTCGACCTGTTTGGTGAGACCCCCATGGTTCGCCTCGACCGGCTCGGCCGGGACCTCGCTTGTCACCTCCTGGCCAAGCTGGAGTATCTGAACCCCGGGGGCAGCGTGAAGGACCGGATCGCGCTCGCCATGATCGAAGCGGCGGAGGCGGCCGGCCAACTGCGCCCGGGCGGAACGATCGTTGAGCCGACCTCAGGCAACACCGGCGTCGGCCTCGCCGTGGTCGCGGCTCGACGGCGTTACCGGTGCGTGTTCACCATGCCGGACAAGATCGCCAACGAAAAGGTGCAGCTGTTGCGCGCCTTCGGCGCCGAGGTGATCGTCTGTCCTACGGCCGTTGCACCTGAGCACCCGGAGTCGTACTACTCAGTGGCGAGGCGTCTGACCGACACGATTCCGGGTGCCTTTCAGCCCGATCAGTATCGCAACCCCAACAATCCCGCTGCTCATGAGACCACGACCGGCCCCGAGATCTGGCGGCAAACGGCCGGGCGGATCACACACTTCGTCGCCGGCATCGGCACCGGTGGAACCATTTCGGGCGTGGGCCGCTACCTCAAGCAGCGAAATCCCGCCATCCAGATTGTGGGCGCGGACCCTGAAGGTTCCGTCTACTCCGGCGGCGGTGGCCGCCCGTATCTGGTCGAGGGCATCGGGGAAGACTTTTGGCCCGACACCTACGACCGCTCCGTCGTCGACCGGGTCGTGATGGTGAGCGACCGGGACTCGTTTTTGACTGCCCGCCGCGTCACCCGTGAAGAAGGCATCCTCGCTGGCGGCTCATTCGGGACGGCGGCGTGGGCGGCCCTCGCGGTAGGGCGCGAGCTTGGCCCCGATGATGTCGTGGTCACCCTTGTTCCCGACTCGGGGCGCGGCTATTTGTCGAAGGTGTACAACGACGAATGGATGGCCGATTACGGCTTCTTGCGGGCCGGTGGCGAGACGGTCGCGGAGGTCATGGCGCGCAAGAGCCGTGACCTGCCCCCGCTTGTCCACGTGCATCCGGACGAGACAGTACGGACCGCGATCTCCATCCTGAAAGAGTTCGGGGTCTCGCAGATGCCGGTCGTGAAGGCCGAGCCCCCGCTGGCCCTCGCCGAAGTGGTGGGTTCGGTCACGGACCGGACGTTGCTGGATCGTGCGTTTCACGACCCGGTGGTGGTCGATCGGCCGGTGCAGCAGCTCATGGATGGGCCGTTGCCGACCATCGGTATGGGTGAGACCGTCGACGAGGCCGCGGCTCGGCTGCATCGCAGTCAGGCGGTCGTCGTCCTGGACAGCGGCCATCCTGTCGGCATCTTGACGCGATCCGATCTCCTCGAGTTTCTTGCGACCGGACCGGCGGGGCGAAATGCCACCGGGTGAGCCACGAACGGGCGGCCCTTCGGACGGCGGCCGTTGGGAAGGCGGCCCAGCGTACGGCGCCTCGCCGGAGCGCGGCCACAGCCAGGAGGAGTCCCGCACACCGGGCCACGGCACATTGGGTGATGGCTTCGAAACGCTCGCCATCCACGCCGGCCAGGAACCGGATCCCGCAACCGGAGCCGTCGTGCTGCCGATCTATCAGACCTCGACCTTCGCCCAGCGGGCGGTAGGCGAGCATCACGGCTACGAGTACAGCCGGAGCGGAAACCCCACCCGCTCGGCCCTCGAGCGCTGTCTGGCCGTCCTGGAAGGAGCCGGCCATGGTCTGGCATTTGCGAGCGGTCTGGCCGCAGAGGACGCAGTGTTGCGATTGCTGCAGCCGGGCGATCACGTTCTGCTTCCCGGCGACGCCTACGGCGGAACCTATCGGCTGGTGGCCGCGCTTCACGCCGCGGCCGGATTGCGGTTCGACTCCGTGCCGCTGGCCGATCTCGACGCGGTGTTCACGGCGTGGACGCCGGCCACTCGCATGATCTGGGCCGAGACCCCAACCAACCCGCTGCTGAGGATCGTGGACATTGAGGCCCTGGCGCAGGTGACCCATGAACGAGGCGCGTCGCTGGTCGTCGACAACACCTTCGCGACACCGTTCCTGCAGCAGCCGCTGGCATTAGGGGCCGACGCCGTCATCCATTCCACCACCAAGTACCTCGGCGGACACAGCGACGTGGTGGGTGGGTTCGTGGCCACCAACCACGAGGAATGGGCCGACCGGCTGGCGTTCGTCCAAAACGCGGCCGGCGCGGTTCCCGGCCCCTTCGACTGCTTCCTCGTCTTACGCGGGGTGAAGACGCTCGCCCTGCGGATGGAACGCCACTGTTCGAACGCTGCCCGCGTGGTCGACATGCTCTTGTCCCATCCAGCCGTCAGCTGCGTCAACTACCCCGGCCTGCCGGAACACCCCGGACACGACGTGGCTGCCCGGCAGATGCGTGACTACGGCGGCATGGTCTCGTTGACACTTGCCGGCGGTGAGCCGGCCGCGCTGGAGGTGGCCCGCTCGACCCGCGTGTGGACGCTGGCGGAGTCGCTCGGCGCGGTCGAGTCGTTGATCGAGCACCCGCACCGTATGACGCACGCGTCAGTGGCTTCCTCGCCCCTGGCTGTCGACCCGGCCCTCTTGCGGTTGTCGGTTGGCCTCGAGACGGTCACCGACCTGATCGAGGACCTTCGGGCAGCCCTCGACAAGGTCGCCTGACGAAGGACCGGGGACGAACCACTGGCAGCTTGCGCGGCCTGGCGTCGAAAGTCGGTGATCAGATTGGCAAGGCGGGGCGATGCCTCGGACGGGGCCAGCACCCCGCCCTCGAGTGCTCGCAATACGGAAAGGGGAACGCCGAGAACGGCGGCGAACTCGGCCTGATCGAGCCCCCTCTCCCCCCGAAGGGCCAGCAAGGCGGCGGCGAATTCCGGGAAGGGATGGCCCTCACAGGCCAGTCGCTGTCCGATCCGCTGGGCCAGCGAGAAGAGCCCCTGCCGCGGCAAGCGGCTGGGATGCCGGGCCCGCGCCGCCGCCGCGCCTGCTGCGGTCATGATCACGCCACCAGGGAGATCTCGGCCAGCGACGCGTACCTGGGGTCCTCGGCCGCGAGTCGCCCGATGGCATCCCGTGTCCGCTTCACCACCTGGCGCACCGCGTCAGGCCGGAGGCCGAAGGAACGGCCAACGGTGACGGCGGGCGCCGGGTCGCCCAGGCTGGCCTGCAGGCGAACCTCGAGCAAGATGTCGCGGTTTCGGGGGGTGCTGACCTGGGCGAGGGCCTCAAGGAGGAGGCGGCAGGCGGGGTGCCGTGGCGCCAGCCGTTGGAGGACTCGGTGGGGCGCCGGGTCTTCGCTGACTCCGGTGCCGGGTGGCGCGGCGACGGAACGGATCACCCCCTCATCCAGCGGATCGGCGTGGATCCCGACAAATTCCGATGCGAGGCGGGTGAGCCGGCGCATCGCCCAGGTCCAGGGGGCGGCTCCTCGCTCGGGGTCCCAGGCCCGGGCCACGCTGGCGAGCTCGAGGCAGGCGTCAATGACCAGCCCATCGAGGTCGTCGGCATCCACGCCGTAGCGGCCCAACCTGGCCAGCTCCCGTCGCATGATCGACGCGATCGCAGTGCCGAACTCGGCATAGAGGGTAAACACTGCGGCCCGGTCGCCTTCCGCCATGCGGGCCATCACCTCGACCAACTGAAGATGCTTGTGCTGTTCCACCGGCTCGTCCCTTCGGTCGACGGACGTGCGTATCGTCAGGACCGATCATGACGAGGGGGTGTGACAAATTACATCCGTGTAATTCTCATCCCACCTGCTGGTACACCCCGAGCCCGCCCAGGACGAACGACGTGACGACCAGGGCGATCATGAAGAGGCTGAAAATGAGGTCCGCCTTGCGGGTCACCAGCCCGTAGATGCCGAGGACCTGGGCGATCACCAGGCAGGCGGCAGCCAGGTACAGAAATTTCACCGGTCGCCCGGCCAGGCGGAGTCCCGCATGAAAGGAAAGCGTACTGGCGTCATGCCGCCGACTGGTGGCCACCGAAGGCTGGACGTCGAGACTGCGGCTGGCACGGCTGCCGGCTTCTGGGGAGCATTGACCACCGCGCCGAGGACCCCGAGACCCACCCACCTCATCGGTCGGCGAAGACCAGGATTTGCCCGCTGTAGACCGCCACCCACACGTTGCCGGTCGTTCTGTCGTAGGTAACGCCGATGGGATGAACGCCGGTGGGAACCGTTTGCATGACTGCCATGTCGGCGGCCCGGAGCTTGGTCACCGTGTTTGACAAGTAGTTGACCACGTAAAGAGACAGTCCGTCGGCCGAAATGGCCATCGACCGTTCGTCTGACCCGGTATGAACCGATCCCACCACCCGATCACTGGTCAGGTCGACCTTGGCCGCGGTGCCGCTTCCGTTGAGCGAGACGTACAGATAGCGGCCGCTCGGATCCAGAACGAGGTGACGCGGATTTGCGCCGACATAGAACGAGCCGGTCCTCGTCAGCGTGGCCAGGTCGACCTTGACCACGCTGCTGCCGCCCATGATCGCGACGTAGGCGGTGGAGGAGTCGGGCGTGATGGCAAGGCCGCGTGGATAGGCACCCATGGGCAGCCGGGCCACCTCCCTGGCGGACGCAATGTCCACCACGCTCAGGTCGTACGAGCACCAGTTGGCTACGAGCAGGTACTTGCCGTCAGGCGATACCGCCACGAACTTGGGGACCAACCCAACTTGCACGGCCTGATCGATGGTCAGATTCGACGTGTCGATCCGGTAGACGTAACTGTCGGTGTCGCCGGCTGCCCGGGCCGAGGAAGGGGTGCAGTTGTCATTGCCCTCAGGACCGAAACCAGCACCGTACATCGAGTAATTCGAGACGTAGGCGTAGCGGGCATCCGGTGTGAACGCGGCCTCGACTGGGGCGCCCTTGCTGAGCCCCGGGTGGCCGGAGAAACCGAGCTGGGTCAGGTCAACCGTGTCGGGGATGGTGCGAACCAGTGCTCCGTTGCTGTCGTAGACCGTCACCGTGTGGCGGTACATCATGTTCTGGGCGAAGACCAGACCGGTACCGGACGCCGCGACCGATTTGGGGGAGATGGGACCACCAATGGTGTCGAGGAGGGAAAGCCGCAGTTGATCGGTTGGCCGGCCGCCCGGCCCCGTCGGCCCAGCCGGCCCCGCTCGGGAGGCCGGGCTGGCCGCCGTCGTCGTGGTCGACGGAGCGGGCCTGGTGGTCGGCGGCGGCGCCTTCACCGCCGCCGTCAGCCGTTGCTGGCCCGCTCGATGACTGCTGGCCGAAGAAGAGGAAGGTGACGGCACCAGCCAGATGATCACGCAGAGAACGAGGGCGACGAGGACAGTCACCACCAGGCCGAGCTGCTGCCCCTGCTGCCTCTGCTGCAGCTGCTGCCGCACCCCCTGCGACACCTCAGGATTCTCTTCTCGTCCCGGTCGCCGAAGCAAGCATCATGACACCGCGGCCGCGACCAGGCGGGCGTAGGTGTCGATGAACTGCGGCTTCAAATGGATACCGTCTGACCAGAAGATGGACGGGTGAGCGTCACCAAAGGTGTGCCAGTCGACCAGCACCGCGTTGGGATACTGGGCTGTCACCGTGCGGAGGGTGTTGTTGTCGCTCGACTCCCATGGCCGGCTGGCTTTGACGTTGACGAAGACCACCTTCCGCACCGGCGTGGCGGCCGTCATGATGGCCTGGATGTCGGTGCCGATGATCCTTCCGTTGGTGCCCAGGTCGATGATGAGGTCATTGCCCAGCTGACCTGAGGCGGCCAGCTGGGCGACGAGAGGCACGGCGGCACCAAACTGCCGGCTGACGGCCGCATTGGCATACAGGTTGGGAATGTGCTGGTGCAGCGCGGGAAGAGTCTCGAGCATGACCGAATCCCCGATGGCGGTCACCACGGCGGGAGGGGGCGGGGCGGTCGTCGTCGACGTCGAGGTCGACGTCGAGGTGACCGGACCCCGCAGTCCGATCGCGGGCACGTCCCTCGAGTCCGGATCCGAAGTCGGTGTGGTCGCCACGGTCGTTGGCGGGGTGGTGGTCGGTGGAGGCGCTTCCGCCGAGGCGACGTGGCTCAGGAACGACGGGGGCAACGGTGCCTGGTGTGGCACGACAACGCCGACCACGAGGGCGGCCACTCCGGCGACGATGCCGCCGGCCACTAACGCCGTGCGCCCCGACGGCAGTGTCAGCCGGCCCGGGAGGGTGCGCAACTCGGACCACATCCGCCCCAGGGCGCCGTTTCGAGCCGGTCGCTCGATGAAGCGATATGACAGCTCGGCGACGCCAAGTGTCAGCCCCACTCGCAGGGCCTGCAGCGGCAAGCCGGTCAGCGCGATGTCGATGCCCGGCCTCGTCACCATGAAGATTGGCCAGTGCCACAGGTAGATCCCGTATGACCGGCGCCCGATCCACACGAGCAGGCCGCAACCCAGCACCGCCTGGAACCGGTGGGCAGCCGGGTGGCTGGCGACCGCGATCGCCAGTGCCGTCAGCACCGCCACCAGAAGGAAGCCGCCCCGATACAAAAACGAATCGAACTGGTTGCTCGACCACATGATCGTGCCCACACCGATTAGCGCCGCCGTGCCGACTCCCTCGATGAGCAGCCGGGCACGGGGCGAGACGTCACCGACCAAACGATCGGGCAGCCAGACACAGGCGAGTGCCGCGCCCACGAGAATCGTCTCCATCCTGGTGTCGGTGCCGTAATAGACACGCGAGGGATCGGTGGCGGGGTGATAGAGCACGGCCATGAGCACCGTGGAGCCGACAATGGCGAGAAGGATGGGACCGACGACCCGGCTGGCACGGCGGCGCCAGAGGAGGAGACCAAACAGGATCAGCGGCCACAGGAGATAAAACTGCTCCTCGATCGCCAGCGACCACAGATGCTGCAAGATCGGTGGCCGGCCGATGGCCTGGAAGTACGACTGGTGCTGGAAGATGAGCCGCCAGTTGGTGGCGTAACCAACCGCAGCCAGGAGATCGCCGTGCAGCCGCGATGCCTGGTCGGAAGCGATGATCGGAACGGTGACCGCGCACACTGCCAGCAGCACGAACAGTGCCGGCAACAGTCGCAGCGCTCGCCGGCGCCAGAACTCCCGGAAGCCAATTCCCCCCGACTGACGGTGATCGGCCAACAGCAAGGACGTGATGAGGAACCCGCTGACCACAAAGAAGACGTCGACGCCGAGGAAGCCGGCCCGGGCCCACCCGAATCCGGCGTGATAGGCGATCACGGCCGCGACCGCGAGAGCCCGCATGCCGTCGACGGCAGGCAGGTAGCGCAGGCCAGGCCGCCCGCGCCCCTTCGGCGTGCTGATGCCTTCACGGGTAGCGGTCATGGATCGTCCGTACGCTATCGGCTCACACCCACGCCCTCGGTCATCGACCTCGCGGCCAGAAATCCTTCAAGCCCTCACCTCACAAAGATCGCGATGAAGTCCCGCGCGCTCCCCGAGAGCCAGTGGCCGGGCGAGTACGCCATGCCGGGGACAAGATCGGTCCCGCCGATCCCGCCTCCGAAGGGGGTGTAAAAGGCAAACCCGACAAAAGCCGGATTGATATCCAGCTCCATCGCCCTCACTGCGCCGGCCTGGATGAGCACCTGGGCGAGCGAGAAGGCGTCAAGCCCCGGACCGGCGGCGTACAGAAGGTTGCCGGCTGCATCGACGCCAAGGCCGGAACGCCAGGTGTAGGTGACGTGCCCAAGGGTTGCGCCCCACGACGCCGTGCCGGAGAGGTTGGTGGCGTTATCAACCAGCAGTCCGAGGTTTTGACGAACTGAGATCACATCGGGCGTGAGCGAGACGTCCCGACCCCACATGCCGACGGTTGCTGAGCCGTCGGCCCTGATCACCAGGGAGGCGGCTCCGGCACGGAGGGGTACGGCCGTCCGCCCGTGGTCATACCAACCGCCCCCCGATGCGTAGGTATGAAATCCCGAGTTGAAGGCCGCGACCAGGAAGGCGCGCAGGGGTGGCGCCACGGCCCCCTGGTTGGGCCAGCTGCCTCCCGGCTCGACCAGCCCGGCGTACAGGACGGGACGGGCCAGGCTGGCGGCGATGCGGACAACGCCGGTCAGCGGCCCTCCTGCTCTGCCTTGCAGCAGGGCGGCGGTGAGAAGCGGCGTCCCGTTGACCGTGACGCCGATGGGCGTCCACACTCCCGCCTTCAACAAGGCGGTTGGAGCAGCCGCCAGCGACCTGGCGGGCGGACTCGTGGGCGGAACGGTCGTGGTGGTCGCCGGGGGCGGGGTCGTCACCGGCGCGGTCGCGGTGGTGGAGCTCGCGGGGGCGGAAGCCCGCAGCACGGAGGTCGGGCGCGGGGTCGGGGCGGGGCGGAGGGCCGGCCTGGTGGCGCCGGCTGAACAACCGGCGACAGCCATGGCGACCAGCACCGGCCAGCCTCGGTGGCTGTTCACGGCCGTACCGGCTTCCCGGCCCGCCCCCGGGCGTAACGCTCCGGATCGGTCCAGGCTCCCGTCTCTGAGTCGAAGGCAGCCGCTTCCGGCGCCATCCAGTCACGATGACCCGAGCGGGCGCCGGTCGAGCTCACGGCGGCGTGGTGATCCGTCACATCGAGCACCTCGAGCGATCGGCCAGCAAGGGGGAAAAGGGGCGCCCGGGGCGCGACCAGCACGCGAGGGAGCGCTGCGACCGCCGCGTCGCGAGCGATCTCGGAGCCGCCGTACCAGACCGGGTCAATCACCTGGGCCCACTTGTCGGCACCAAGGATGACCGCGTCATAGCCGAGTGCGATGTCGGCGATCAGCTGAGCATCGGCGATGACCAGCCCGAGCCAGGGACGGGCATCGACGACAGCGCGCAGGATGGCCACGCGGTCATCGAAGGTGGGCTGATCCGGCTCAGGCTTGCCCAACGCCACGCGTGAAACGGCGAGATCAACCCGGCTGAGCTGGGCCAGGTCTCGGGCCGCCCGGGCGATGGCGAGGTGGGCGATGGTGGGAGGGTTGAACGAGCCGGGGTAGACACCGATGCCCGCCATGTCGAAAGCCTAGGCAGGCATTCCCGTTCGTCAACCGCGGCTCAATAGCGGTACGACTCGGCCTTGTACGGACCGCCCAGATCCACGCCGAGATAAGCCGCCTGCTTTTCGGAGATAGGGGTCAGCCTGGCACCCAGCTTGGGTAGGTGAAGCCGGGCGACTTTTTCGTCGAGGCGACGAGGCAGCACGTAGACCCCCGTCGGATAGGCGTCGGTCCGGGTGAACAACTCGATCTGGGCCAGGACCTGATTGGTGAAGCTGAATGACATGACGAAGCTCGGATGACCGGTTGCGCAGCCGAGGTTGACCAGGCGGCCCTCCGCCAGGACGATCACGGAGTGGCCGTCCGGGAAGTCCCAGCTGTCAACTTGAGGCTTGATGTTGGTCTTGGTCATGCCGGGGAACCGGGCCAGACCCGCCATGTCGATCTCGTTGTCGAAATGGCCGATGTTGCAGACAATCGCGTTGTGCTTCATCCGCTCCATCGCATCAGCAGTGATGATGTCGCGGTCGCCCGTCGCAGTGACGAAGATATCGGCCCTGTCGACGACGTCGTCCAGCGTCACGACCTGGTAGCCCTCCATCGCCGCCTGGAGGGCACAGATGGGATCGATCTCGGTCACGACCACCCTTGCGCCCTGGCCGGCCAGGGCCTGGGTGCAGCCCTTGCCGACGTCCCCGTAGCCGCAAACCACACAGGTCTTGCCGGCCACCATGACGTCAGTCGCCCGGAAGATCCCGTCGATCAGTGAGTGCCGGACCCCGTAGAGGTTGTCGAACTTGCTTTTGGTAACCGAGTCGTTGACGTTGATAGCGGGGAACAGCAGTGTCCCCGCCTCCTGGCGCTGGTAGAGCCGGTGTACGCCTGTGGTCGTTTCTTCGGTGACACCTCTGATGCCTTCCGCCAGACGCGTCCACACCTTTCCGTCCTCGCGGAGCGTCCGGTTCAAGGTGGCAAGAATCACCCCGTATTCTTCCGAGTCTTCGGGACCGAGCTCGGGGGTCGTGCCGTCACGCTCACACTCGACACCGAGATGGACGAGCAAGGTGGCGTCGCCGCCGTCGTCTAGCAGCATGTTCGGACCTTCGCCGTCGGGCCAGCGCAATGCCTGCTCCGTTGCCCACCAGTACTCCTCCAGCGTCTCTCCCTTCCAGGCGAAGACCGGGA
>JBPYFF010000116.1:0-3210 GCA_051984455.1 Acidimicrobiales bacterium
TTGCCACAGGTGGTGAGGGGGACGCCCGAGCCCACCACCGTGGCCGGGCCGGCCGGACGAGCAGGATCGATGATCTCGAGGGAGAAGCTCTGGCCCGAAGGAGCCCGGATGGCGATCACCAGCCCGCTGGCGGTGCCTCCGATCGGGAAGCTGCTGTAGGGGAGCCCGACCGGGCCCCGCACCACGCGAAGGGCGCCGTCCAGCTCCACCGCGGTGCCGTCGGGACGGCGGACCCAGAAGGTGTCAGGCAACTCGCCCGGTACGAGTGCATCGATGGCGCCGAGGTCGGTGACGGGCCCGGTAAAGGTGGCCGGAGCGACGTACCCTTCGTCGACCGGGCTGTCCGGTCCAAACTGGCCGACGGCCCGGATCACGACGAACCCGGCGCGGGGGAGGAGCTGGAGCACCTGCGGGGGAGGAACGCCCGGCAGCACCAGCGGCTCGATGCGGTTGCCGTCGATGTCGACGCTGGACAGCCCGTTGGAACTGCTCACGACCAGCCGGGCGCCGATCGGCTGGTCGGCGATCCGGCCCAGTCGGGCCATCCCCTCGGCCGCGGCCAGCAGCGGCGGGACCCGTCGGGCAGGGGCAGGCGAGAGGGACAGCCGCTGGAGTTGAGAGGCCAGCGCCCGCTCAACGCCGGCCTGGGCGCCGAAGCTCTGCGGGGTGAGGTAGGGGGGCCCGGGGGAGCGTGTGTCGCGACGGAGGTCGGTTACCTCCCGAGCCAGGGCCTGGGCGATCCGGGACCGCAGCGAGCGCAGGGCCGGGTCGAGCACCCATTCCGCCCGCGTGGCGTTCAACTCCCGCTCGACGTCATCGGCCTGTTCACTGAAGACGGCCGGGATCTCGGGCACAACACTCACCCCCGCGGCTGACCGCAGCGTGGTGATCTGGGCGAAGCCGCCGGTGATGACCTGCTGGCTGACCCGCCACCGGGCTTCCAGCCCCCGCAGCTCGGCCCGGCCCACCGCGGCCCGGACCGGGAACGCAACCGCCAGCGCCACGACGCCGACCACCGGCACGACCCACCACCAGCGCCGATGGCGACGCACCCTGACCGGTGCCGCGAGATCCTCGGGCGGCAGGACCTCCAGCATGGTCACACCCACAAACTAGACAGGGGGTATGGCTGTCCTCGATGAGATCCGCGACTGGTGGGACGACGACGCCGCCACCTACGACAACGCCCCTGGCCACCGGCCCCGGACCGCGGCCGAGTGGGCGGCGTGGTCGGCGGCCCTCGCCCGGCTGCTTCCGCCCCGGCCGGCCAGGGTGCTTGACTGCGGCGCGGGGACGGGGTTTCTCAGCCTCATCGCCGCCCGGCTCGGATATCAGGTGACGGCGATCGACCTCTCGGCCGAGATGCTGGACCACCTGGGGGCGGCGGCGGCCTCGGCCGGGCTGGTCATCGAGACGGTCCAGGGGCCGGCCGACCACGTCCCCTCCGGTCACTTTGATGCGGTGATGGAGCGCCACCTGGTGTGGACGCTGCCGGATCCCGGCGACGTTCTCCGAATCTGGCGGGGCGCGGTCGGCCCGGGCGGCCGGTTGGTGCTGGTCGGCGGCCTCTGGGGATCAGCCGACCCGGTGGAGCGCGGGCGAGCGCAGTTGCGAGAGTGGTTCCGGCGGTGGCGGGGCCGGCCGGCCAACCATCACGGCGAGTATCCGTCCGAGGTAAGGGCGGTGCTTCCTCTCGCCGCCGGGACGCACCCGTCGGTGCTGGCCGAGCTGGCGCAAACGGCCGGCTGGCGGGCCCCCCGGCTCGAACGGCGGCGCGACGTGGAGTGGGCGACGACCCTCGCCCTTTCTCCTCTGGAGCGGTTGCTAGGCGTAACTCCGCGCTTCGCGATCGTCGCCGACGCCAGTGTGGAGAACGGCATCCAGCAATCCGGGGAACCGGCGGTCGAGGTCCTCCCGCCGTAAGGCGTGGTACCGGCGGGTTCCCTCCACTCGCATCTGCACGACCCCGGCTTCGCGCAGGACCTTGTAGTGGTGGCTGATGGTCGACTTGCTGACCGCGACGGGCACGGTGCCGCAGGCCACCTCGCCGACATGGGCGAGGTGGCGGACGATCTGCAGGCGGACCGGGTCCGCCAGGGCCTGAAGGACGTCCACCAGCTCCACGAACTACGCCGCCTCGGGCTCGAGTCGGGCCGGGACCTCACGCTCGGCCGCCACCTTCGCCGGGCGGAGGAGCCACGACACCAGACCCGACGCCAGCAGGGCCAGCCCCACCGACAGGAACATGACGGCGTCGAAGGCGTGGACGTACGAGTGGCGGGCTCCGGTGGCGAGAGCCGCGCCTGCCGGCCCGGGGAGCCTCCCCGCCGCCTGCAGGGCCGCCCCCAGGGAGCTCCCGGCCGCGTGGGCGCCGGCGGGCAGATGGCCGAGCGAGGTGCTCAGGCCGCTGCGGAAGCGCGAGGCCAGCACACTGCCCAGCACCGCGACACCCAGGGCACCACCGAGCTCCCTCGTCGTGTCGTTGACGGCGGAGCCGACCCCGGCCTTGTCGAGCGGAACCGACACCATGATCGCCCCTGTCGAGGGGGCAGTCGTCATCCCCATGCCGGTGGCACCGACGACGAAGGCGAGCACCAGCAGGAGGTAGTTGCTGTGCGGCTGGCTCAAGCCGAGCAGCGCCATGCCGGCGGCGACGATGCCGAAGCCGGCCGAAACCACCCGCCGCTGGCCCCACCGTTCGACCATCCGGGCCGACAACGGCGCTACCGCCATGTAGGTGACGGCCCACGGGACGATCCGCAATCCCGCCTGCAAGGGGCTGTAGCCGAGGACGAGCTGCAGATACTGGGTGAGGAGGAAGATCATGCCGAACATCACGAAGAACACCAGCGAGATGCTCGTGGTCGCGGCGGTGAAGCGGGGATTGCGGAAGAACCGCAGGTCGAGCATGGGTTCGGAGGCGCGCAACTCCCATGCGATGAATGTGCCAACGACCACCGCCGCGATGAGAAAGGCGATCATCGTGGACGGCGAGCCCCAGCCCTTGTTGGGGGCTTCGATGATCCCGTAGATCAGCGTGCCGAGGCCGGCGATGGAGAGCACCGCCCCCAGCGGGTCGAGGGCCGGCCGGCGCTCGTCTCGCGAGTGCGGCACCAGGAAGTGGCCCGCCACCAGGGCGACGATGACCACACCGACGTTGGTCAGGAAGATCGCGCCCCACCAGAAGTGCTCGAGGAGAAAACCGCTGAT
>JBPYFF010000117.1:0-7617 GCA_051984455.1 Acidimicrobiales bacterium
AGCGGTGCTGCGGCAGAGCGACAACGACGGCGCCGAACTGATCACCAAGGAGATCGGTCGTCACGTGGCGGGGGCCGCGACGACAGTCGCCGGCGTCGCCGCTATCAGGGCGGACCTTCAGGCAGACCGCCTGCCCATTGATCAGCTCAGCGCCGTCGATGGGTCAGGCCTGGACCGGTCCGACCGGGCGAGCTGCCAGTTGATCCTGGCTGCGCTGCAGCGGAGCGGTCCGAATGGTCTGCTCGCCAGGGGCCTTCCCGTCGCCGGCCGGACCGGCACGCTGGAGGATCGATTCGTCGGGACCGCGGCAGCTGGTCGGCTCGAGGCCAAGACCGGCACCCTTGACGGCGTTTCGGCCTTGAGCGGCTTCGTGGCTCCGCCTTCCGGCTCACAGGTGGCCCCGGGCAGCGAATTGGCGTTTTCCATGATCGTGAACAGCCTGCCCAGCATGGCCAGCGGTGAGGCTCTGGAAGACCGGGTCGGCGCCATTCTCGCCCGATACCCGGAGGCACCTTCGGTCACCGACGTCAAGCCGCTGCCGGTGGTAGCCGCGTCACCGGGCTGAGGTCGCCCGTGAGCAGCCGGCTGCCCATGTTCCCGCTCGGCCTGGTGATGCTGCCGCACCTGGTAGTGCCGCTCCACATCTTCGAGACGCGGTACCGGGTGCTGATGTTCGACTGCACGCACGGGGAGGCCAACCCGGAGTTCGGAGTCGTCTTGATCGAACGGGGAAGCGAGGTAGGAGGCAACGACCAGCGTTTCGGTGTCGGCACGATCGCTCGCATCGTCGACGCGGCGGAGCTTCCCGACGGCCGGTGGGTCCTCAATGCGACCGGCACTCGCCGATTTCGCGTCGACGAGTGGTTGCCGGACGACCCTTATCCGCTCGCCCTCATCGAGCCATTACCGGACCTCCCGTGGTCGTCAGAAGCCGAATCGGCCCGGCAGCAGGCCGAGCGCCACGTCAGGCGAGCACTGGCGCTCAGTGCGGAGCTCGGGGACGCGGCCATCCCGGCCACGATCGAGCTCCACCCGGACTCGAAAATCCGCAGCTGGCAGTTGCAGGCAATTGCGCCCGTTGGTCCATTTGACCAGCAACGTCTGCTCGAAATCGACGACCATCGTGTCCGGCTGTCGGAACTCGCGGCGTTAGCCGAAGAGTCGGCAAGAGTGCTTGCGCATCGCCTGGCCGGCGAATAAAGCTAGCCCGACCTCCGGGAGGTGTCTTGGCCGAGCCGCAGCGCCCTCAAACATCCGGGCAGCAGCCTGCGCTGCCAGCAGTGGTGAACGACCTGTGGGAGACCATCCTCACCTACGCCAAGCAGCAGACCGTCGATCCGCTGAGGCAGCTCGGCCGGTACATCGGATTAGGCGTCGCGGGCGCGCTGTTGATCGCCCTGGGCGGGGTCTTTCTCGCTCTTGGGGTTCTCCGCGCCTTCCAGGTTGAGCTGGGTGGTCACCGGGGCGTCGTGGTCGTCCATCACGGTCACCTCAGCGGCAACTGGGCCTGGGTCCCGTACGGAGTGGCGGGCGTGCTCTGTGCCGTCGCTGCCGTGATACTCGCCAGCCGAATTCCCAGGATCCCTCCAGACAGGAGACGGTGATGGCTACGGCGGAGAAGCCGGTCACCCGGTCCGACATCGAGGCGAAGTTTCGCCAGCTGCAGGGTGAGGTCGATACGACGGCCGAATCCGCCAGGTCCTACGCGCTGATCGGCGGGATTGCCGGCGCGATCTTGCTGCTCCTTATCGTCTTTATCCTTGGCCGGCGGACGGGAAGAAAGAAGAGCACCGTGGTGGAGATCCGCCGGCTATGAACCGGCTTATTGGCCTGGCCATCAGCAAAGGTTGGCGAGAGGGCGTGCTCAGGGGAAGCCGGCCGTGGCTGATCGCCGGTGGTGCCGCCCTGGCCATCAGGCTGCTCCAGCGCGCCGCCGAGCGAGAACGGGTCATCGTGTACCGCGAGGAGCTTCCCGTTGGGGAGACACTGACGGTCGCGCACGAGGCTCCCTAGGACGGTCCTGAAGAAGTAGTTGAGGCTTTAGCCCCTTCTCCTGCACCGCCCTAGGCCACAATGGTGCGGTGAAGGTTCTCCTCCGCAACCCCCGCCGAGAGGTTGAAGTGCGGGGGCCGGTCAAGGTCAGCACCCTGCTCGAGCAGCTGGGCATCAACCGCGAGTCGGTGCTCGTCATTGTCGGCGACACCCTGGTGACCGGCGACGCCCTGCTGCAGGACACCCAAGGCGCGATCGAGATCCGTCCGGTCACATCCGGGGGCGCCTCGTGAAGTGCCGGGCTTGTCGCTCGCCCGCCGTTATCGAGGTCCGCCGCCACAATGCTGCCTTTTGCCGCGATTGTTTTCTCAGGCACTGCCGCGATCAAGTGGCGCGAGCCATCCATGACTTCCGGATGATTGTCCCGGGGGACCGGGTGCTCGTGCCGGTATCCGGAGGAAAGGACTCCCTGGCACTGTGGGACATCCTGCTCGACCTGGGATACGACGCCGACGGCCTCTACCTCGGTCTTGGCATCGGCGACTACAGCGAGGCGTCAGGCGACCACGCTCGCCGCTACGCAGAAGATCGTGGGGCCACCCTGGTTGAGATCGACATCCCGGCAGAGTATGGATTCGACATCCCGTCCGGCGCGATTGCGGCCAAGCGCGTCCCGTGTTCGGCCTGCGGGCTATCAAAGCGTCACCTCTTCAATCACGCCGCGATCGAAGGTGGCTACGACGTGGTGGCGACAGGCCACAACCTCGACGATGAGGCAGCCGTGCTCTTCGGCAACGTCATGCGGTGGGATCTCGCCTCGCTCGGCCGGCAGTTGCCGGTCCTCCCCGCGACTGGCGGCTTCGCCCGCAAAGTGAAGCCCTTGGTGCGGCTCGGGGAACGGGAGACGGCTGCGTTCTGCCTTTTGCGGGGCATCGACTACATCGTGGACGAGTGCCCGATGGCGCTCGGCAACAAGCACCTCGGATACAAGGATGCGCTCAACCAGGTTGAATCCCAATCACCGGGGTCCAAGGCGGCCTTCTACTTCACCTTCCTCGAGCGGGCGTCTCCCCTGTTCAGCCCGGTGGCGGAAAGCGATCGGGAAGGGCTCCACCCCTGTCCCGGGTGCGGCTCGCCGACGATCGGGGAGTTGTGTGCTTTTTGCAGGCTGGTGGACAAGGTGGCGCGACGCCGGCCCGTGCCAGCGCCTGGCCGCGGCTTCGACCCTGCCCGTTCATGACCCGGCCATTTGAGCCGGGCGACCGGGTGCTGCTGTTCGACAGCAAGGGCCGCAAATACCTCCTCACGCTCACAACCGGCGGGGAGTTCCACACCCACGCAGGACCCATCGCCCATGACCAGCTCATCGGCCAGAGCGAGGGAACCGTCGTCCGTTCCAGTCGCGGGGCGCGGTACACCGGAGTCCGGCCCACGCTGGCCGAAGTCGTCCTGAAGATGCCGCGCGGCGCGCAGGTGATTTACCCGAAGGACCTCGGGCCGATCCTCATGCTCGCCGATGTCTTCCCCGGCGCCCGCATCCTGGAAGCCGGAGTGGGGAGCGGGGCGCTGTCGATGACCCTGCTCCGAGCCGGCGCCCATGTCGTCGGCTACGAAGTGCGGGAGGACTTCGCCAACCGGGCCAAGGCCAACGTCGTCGGATTTCTGGGCGAGGCGGTGCTCGATCGCTACCAGATCGAGTCACGTGACGCGTACGACGGCCTCGACGAGACCGGCCTCGACCGTGTCGTGCTCGACCTGCCAGAGCCCTGGCGGTTGGTGAAAGAGTCCGAGACGGCGCTGCGCCCCGGTGGAATCCTGGTCTGCTACCTGCCGACGATCACCCAGGTTGCCCAGCTGCGGGAGGCCATCGATCACAGTGCCTTCGGGATGGCTGAGACCGTTGAAGTCCTCCAGAGAAGCTGGCATGTGGCGGGGCAATCCGTCCGCCCGGATCACCGCATGGTGGCCCATACCGGTTTCTTGACCGCGGCCCGCCTGCTGTCGGTGCCGGATCAGGCGGGGGAACCGGATCAGGCCCGGGAGGAAGTCACCGGGCAGTGACCGTCTTCGACTGGATCATCGTGGTCGTGGCGCTTGCGGCCGGCGTGGGCGGATACCGCCTGGGGTTCCTCGCCCGCGTGACGTCGTGGATCGGCCTGGCTGCCGGGATCTATGTCGCGGCCCGCTTTCTGCCCCGGATCGTTCACGCCACCAACCTGTCCAATCCGATGAGCCGGTTGCTGGTCGCCATCCTGATCCTCATCTGTGGCGCCTTCCTGGGACAGGGGCTCGGCCTCATCCTGGGAGGGCGGATGCATCGGGCCCTGCCGCTCGGGCCCGTCCGGGAGGTGGACCGGGGTGTCGGCGCCGGCGTTGGCGCTCTGGGGATCCTGGTTGCCCTGTGGCTCATCCTGCCGTCGATGGCCGTGGTCTCCGGCTGGCCGGCCCGGGCGGCGAGGACGTCGACCATCTCCCAGTGGGTCGATTCCAACTTTCCCCGCCCGCCCGACGCGTTGCAGGAGCTACGCCGGTTGGTCGGCGATGACGCCTTTCCTCAGGTGTTTGGCGGGTTGCACCAGGGCGAGAACCTGGGCCCGCCGCCTGCTTCCTCCGGACTGCCGGCAACCGTGACCAGCCGGGTCGCAGCTTCGACCGTCAAGGTGGACGGCGAGGCCTGTAGTCGCATCCAGGACGGGAGCGGCTTCGCGGTTGCCCCCGACACGATCGTCACCAATGCCCATGTGGTCGCAGGTGAGGGACGGGATTCCACGCGGGTCTTGCTGCCGAACGGGGCCACGTTGCCCGCCACCGTCGTGATGTTCGACCCGGTGCGCGACGTCGCCGTTCTCACCGTCGCCCATCTGGGGCAAAGCCCCCTCCCGATCGGCGCCGGCACGGTCGGAATGACCGGCGCGGTGTTCGGCCATCCGGGCGGTCAAGATGCCCTGGCGGTGGCGCCCGCGGTCATTCGACGGAACGTGACCGCGATTGGCCGAGACCTCTACGACACCCGGGACAGCCGGCGCGATGTGTTCATCCTCGCCGCCGACCTCCACCCGGGCGACTCGGGCGGGCCGCTCGTGAGCCAGGCTGGCGCGGTGGTGGGCGTCGCCTTCGCCATTGCACCCGATCGCCCCGCCACGTCGTACGCCCTGACCAGCACCGAGCTCAAGCAAGCATTGGCCGAGCCGAGGTCGACTGCCGCCACGACGGGGTCCTGCCTCGTGTCCTGACCGTCAGCTTTCGTAGACCGTCACCTCCGTTGCCTTCACCGAAACCCACACCGGGCCGCCCTCCGCCAGCTTCAGGTCGGCGACCGCGCCCGGGGTGACCTCGGCCACGACCGGCGGGGTGGCCCTGACGAGCACCCGGACACGGTTGCCTTCGAAGTCGACACTGTCGACCTCTCCTGGCCAGACGTTGCGAGCGCTCGAGAAGGGCCGCTCCCGGGAGAGTGTGACCGCCGAAGGCCGGACCACGGCGAATGCCTCGCCTGCGACGGGATTGGCGGCGGTGATCCTGGCTCGATCCGAGAGCATGATCTCGCCTTCGTGACCCCAGCCCCGCCAGAGATTCAGGCCTACCATCTCGGCCACCCAGCTCGAGCGAGGCCTCGCCGTCACGTCGGCCACCGGGCCGTCCTGGACGACTCGCCCCGCTTCCAGTACAACCAGACGGTCGGCCAGAGCGGCCGCCTCCAGCGGGTCGTGAGTGACGAGCAACCGGGTGCCGTCATAACTGGAGAGGGCGTGCCGGAGCAAGCGGCGTAGCTCGGCTCGAGACGCCAGGTCCACCGCCGACAGTGGTTCGTCCAGCAGCAACAGGCGAGGCTGGCGGGCGAGGGCCCGGGCGAGGGCAACCCGCTGGGCCTGTCCACCCGAGAGACCCCGGGGGCGCGATCCGGCCACCGCACCCATGCCCACCCGTTCCAACCAGTCCCGGGACAGGTTCCTGACCTCGGCGCGGGATCGCCCTCCGCCCCGGAGCCCAAAGGCAACGTTCTCCAGGGCAGAGAGATGAGGAAACAACAGGTAGTCCTGAAAGACGACGCCGACCGGCCGTTTCTCCGGCGGCACGCGAATGCCTTTGACCGTGTCCTCGAGCAGGACACCGTCGAGGACAACCCGCCCCGCGCCGATCTCGATCAAGCCGCCGATGGCACGAAGGAGCGTCGTTTTTCCTGCCCCGTTGGGACCAACGACCGCCACGACCTCACGATCGGCAACAGTCAGCTCGGCGTCGAGGGTGAGAGTGCCGAGGCTGACCTGAACCATCGCTTCGAGACTCATGATTCGGCGAGGAAGGTTACCGACCGCCCTGAGGCCCGGTCTGGCGTCTGGTCTGGTGTCTGGTCTGGCGTCGCCGCCGTAGTCTTTAGACCCATGGAGGCCAAGTCGATCGCGAGCGCGGTCGCAATCTGGCTGGCCGAAGGCCGCCGGGTGGCGGTAGCCAATCCCGTCGAGTTCGCCGGATTCTCCAGCCGCCGTCCGGGCGAGATGCTGGCGATCAGCGAGACGGGAGAGCGGGCGGGCCAGGTGCTCGGGGCGTTCACCAGCGAGGCTCTGGCCGAGCAGCTCGCCGATCTGCTCGAGCCCGGCCGGCCCCCCGGCCGGCTGATCCGTCTCCCCGTGTCGGCCGCCGCCGCGGCGGACGCGGGATTGGCCTGCGGCGGCACGGTCACAGTCGCCCTTCATGAGGCCGGCGCCCTGCCCGCAGGCTTCTGGTCAACGGTCGTGGAGGGCAGGCCGGTGGCACTGGTGAGCGCAGCGGAGTCCGGTGGCCCGTTGTCGGCCTCGCTGGCGATATCGGATAGCGACGTGGCCGGAACCCTCTCGGACCCCGACGTCAATGATGAGGCAATCGCCGCCGGCAAGGATCTCCTGGCCCGAGGGCGCCCGGCCGGGTCAGTTGTCGACGCTCATGGCCGGACGCTCGTGGTGGAAGCCATCGTCCCTGCCGTTCAGCTCGTCGTCATCGGCAGCGGTGACCTGGCTTCCGCCCTGATCCGGCAAGGCGAACTCCTTACCTGGCAGGTCAAGGCGTTCCATGACATGACATCCGCGACGGCCGCCATTGCCGCGAGCGGCCCTCGGGACGCGGTGATCGTGCTCAGCCACGATGCGACGCTGGACGCTCTCGCACTGGAGGCGGCACTGGCTTCCGGGGCAGGGTATGTGGGCGCACTCGGCTCACGTCGCACTCAGGCAGCCCGCCGGGACCGCCTTCTCCGCCGGGGCGTCCCAGAGCCCACCCTCGACCGGATTCACGGACCGGCCGGCCTGGACCTGGGGGCGCGTACCCCTGAAGAGATCGCCCTCGCCATCTGCGCTGAGGTCCTGGCGATCCGCTCCGCCCGGGCCGCTACGTCACTCCGGGACCGGCAGGCCGCGATCAACGCCTGAGGCGTTCCGGGGCGCGCTGGCGATCAGGGCCTACTCGACCTCGATGAAGATGCACTCGCCGGGGCATTCCTCCGCTGCCTCTATGACCGCGTCGTCCATGCCTCCGGGAACGTTGGCCAGACCCTCGGGGCCGCCGGGATCACTGAAGACCTTGTCGCCGTCCTTGACATACGCCAGGCCGTCGTCCAGCAGGGTGAACACGGCAGGCGCGATCTCTTCGCAC
>JBPYFF010000118.1:0-8368 GCA_051984455.1 Acidimicrobiales bacterium
AGGTGTTGATGCCCTTCATGATCGACTCGTACGAACGGAGCGAGGTGTAGCCGGGCGGCTGGATGTTGATGCCCGGGAGCAACCGCTTCACGAAGTAGAAGAAGTGGTCCTCGTAGTCTCGCCGGGCCTCTTGGTCCGTCTCGGCCACGTAGATCGGTTCGAGCCATCCCATCTGCAGTGGATCGGCCTTGTAGCCCTCGCGCTCGCAGGCCCGGCGGAACATTCCGAACGTTCGGTCAAAGACGTCAATGTGAAAGTACGGGATGCCCATGTAGGCGTAGCGGTGCCGGGCGACGAATTCCATCGTTTCCAGCGACCCGACGCCCGGGATCCAGACCTCCGGATGGGGTTGTTGCAACGGCCGGGGCCAGGAGTTGACATAGCGGATCTGAAAGTGCTTGCCGATGAATTCGAACGGGCCCGGCTCGGTCCACGCTTTGAGGATGAGGTCATGGGCCTCGTAGAAGCGTTCGCGGGCCTGAGCCGGGTTGATGGAGAACGAGTAATACTCCGGGCCGCCTCCGACGACGAACCCGGCGATGAGCCGTCCGCCGCTGATGCAATCGATCATGGCGAACTCCTCTGCCACCCGGGTCGGTGGGTCATAGAGGGGCAGAGCGTTGCCGACGATGGCGATGCGGCATCGTTTCGTCTGTCGAGCAAGGATGGAGGCCATCAGATTGGGTGACGGCATGAGCCCATAGGCGTTCTGGTGGTGCTCGTTGATGCAAACGCCATCGAACCCGAGCTCGTCGGCGGCGATGAGTTCGTCGAGATAGGTGTTGTAGATCTCGTGCCCGACGGCCGGGTCAAAGAGCGAGTTCGGGCAGGTCACCCACGCGGGCCCGTCGTAGTCCGGTGGAAGGGCGGGATAGGGCATCAGGTGGAAGCTGAAGAAGCGCATGCAGGTCCCCCTGGGCTCGATGACGAGGTCAGCGTACGCGAAGGAACCAACGGGCGGCGCCGGCGATCTCGATGTCCTCCCTCGCATGGACAACGACGGTTCGAACTCGTGAGTTACCGGCGGAGATCTCCATGTCGTCATCGGCCACGCTGGCGTTTCGTTCCCGATCGATCGCGACGCCGAGGAAGTTCAGCCCCGCCCCGGCCAGCTGGCGTATCTCTGGCGATCGCTCCCCCACCCCACCGGTAAAGACCAATCCGTCGAGACCGCCCATCGCCGCCACCATGCCGGCGACCTCCTTTCGCAACCGGTGGATGTAGACGTCGAGGGCCAACCCGCCGCCCGCCACCACCTCTTTCATGTCGGCGGTTCCGGCCAGCGCAAAGAGGCCCGACCGGTGGTTGAGGACGTCCTCGGCCGCAGCGGCCGGCAACCCGAGTCGCTGCTGGACCGACAGCACCGCACCGGGATCGACGGTCCCGGACCGGGTCGCCATCACCAATCCCTCCAGGGGCGTGAAGCCCATCGTCGTATCGACCGACTGCCCGCGGTCGACGGCGCACAGGGAGGCTCCCGCGCCCAGGTGACAGGTCACCAACCGCAGTGACTCAACCGGCTCGCCCAGCAATGAGGCGCCCCGGCGGGACGCGTAGCGGTGGGAGAGCCCATGGAAGCCGTAGCGCCTGACGTTCCACTCGTGCGGTACGGCATAGGTGTAGGCGGCCGGGGACAGCGAGGCATGGAAGGCGGTGTCAAAGCAGGCGACCGCCGGAAGGTCGGGGGCGACGCGCTTCAACGCGGTGATCCCGGCAATGGCCGGCGGATTGTGCAGCGGTGCAAGGGACGCCAGTTCATCGAGGGCTGACAGCACCGACGAGTCGATCATCACCGGTTGCACGAAGCTCGATCCACCATGGACCACCCGGTGACCGGCAACGTCAGGAGCCGGTCCAAGGTTCGAGAGGAACCGCGAAAGGAGAGGTGCGGGATCATCGCCCGAGGCCAACGGCTCGTTGACCGCGTGCAGCACCGAGTCCTCATCGTCCAGCAAGCTCAGCTTGAGACTGCTCGACCCGGCATTGACAACGAGGACCGGCACTTTTCGCCTATGAACGGGTCAGTACGGCCAAACCCAGTCGCGGATCTCCGGCATGTCCTCGCCGTGTTCGAGGGTGTAGTTCCAGTGCCGGATCAAATTGTCCCGCATCTCCTGCCGGACGTGGGCGGCGTTGTTGCGCAGTTGCGGGACCCGGTCGATGACGTCGATGACCAGGTCGAAGCGGTCCAGCCGGTTCATGACGGTCATATCAAAGGGAGTCGTCGTGGTGCCCTCCTCGATGTAGCCGCGGACGTGCAGGTTGTCGTGGTTGTGTCTGCGATAGGTAAGCCGATGGATGAGCTGCGGGTAGCCGTGATAGGCGAAGATCACCGGCTTGTCGGTGGTAAAAAGTGAGTCGAACTCCTGGTCCGAGGCCCCGTGGGGATGTTCGGTGTAGGGCTGCAAGCTCATCAAGTCGATCACGTTGACCACGCGCACCCGCAAGTCGGGAAAATGGCGACGCAGCATGTCCACCGCAGCCAGTGTCTCGAGCGTCGGGATGTCTCCGCAACACGCCATGACGACGTCGACCGGACCGCCTTCGTCAGAGCTGGCCCATGACCAGATGCCGAGGCCCTTGGTGGCGTGCACGATCGCAGCGTCCATGTCGAGGTACTGCAGAGCCGGCTGCTTGCCCGCGACGATCACGTTGACATAGTTGCGGCTACGCAAGCAATGGTCGGCAACAGACAGCAGCGTGTTGGCGTCGGGGGGTAGATAGACCCGTATGACATCCGCCTTCTTGTTGACGACGTGATCGATGAAACCGGGGTCCTGGTGAGTGAAGCCGTTGTGATCCTGCCGCCACACGTGCGAGGTCAGCAGGTAGTTGAGACTGGCGATCGGGTGTCGCCAGGCCAGGTGGCGCGTCGTCTTCAGCCACTTGGCGTGCTGGTTGAACATCGAGTCGACGATGTGTATGAACGCCTCGTAGCACGAGAAAAAACCGTGGCGCCCGGTCAGGAGGTAACCCTCCAGGAAACCCTCGCACAGGTGCTCGGAGAGTACCTCCAGCACGCGGCCATCGGGGCTCAACTCCTCGTCGTCGTAAGGAAAGGTCTCGCCCAGCCAGGTCCGGCCAGTCACCTCGAAGAGAGCGCCGAGCCGGTTGGAAGCCGTCTCGTCGGGGCCGAACACGCGAAAGTTGGCCCTGTCCTCATTGTCGCGCATCGCATCTCGAAGAAACTGGCCGAGCACCCGTGTCGCTTCCGCCGTGGTCGTCCCCGGCTTGGTGACCTCGACCGCGAAGTCACGGAAGTCGGGCAACCGCAGCTCATTGAGCAGACGGCCGCCGTTGGCGTTCGGGTTGGAACCCATGCGCCGCTCACCGACCGGCGCCAGCGCAGCCAACTCGGGAATCACCCGACCGCCGGCGTCGAAGAGTTCGTCCGGCCGGTAGCTGCGCATCCATTCTTCGAGCATCCGCAGGTGGTCCGGGTTGTCACGGACGTGGTCGAGAGGAACCTGGTGGGCTCGCCACGACCCCTCGACCCGGTGGCCGTCGACCACCTTTGGCCCGGTCCACCCTTTGGGCGTCTTCAGGACGAGCATGGGCCATTGGGGCCGCAGCGATTTGAGGCCCCCCGTACGGGCCTCCTGCTGGATGTCGAGAATCTGCTCGACGACGGTGTCGAGGGTGCCGGCCAGGAGCTGGTGAACGGTGTCAGGGTCGTCGCCCTCGACCAGGTGGGGTTGCCACCCGCATCCGGTAAGGAAGGCACGCAACTCTTCGGTCGGGATCCGGGCGAGGAGGGTGGGGTTGGCGATCTTGTAGCCGTTCAGATGCAGGATGGGAAAAACGGCACCGTCACGGGCAGGGTTGAGGAACTTGGTCGCCTGCCAGCTGGCAGCCAGAGGCCCCGTCTCGGCCTCACCGTCACCTACCACGCACGCCACGAGCAGGTCGGGGTTGTCGAAGGCGGCGCCGAAAGCATGCGCCAATGAGTAGCCCAGCTCCCCCCCTTCGTGGATCGACCCGGGCGTCTCGGGCGCGGCGTGACTCGGGATACCACCCGGGAACGAAAACTGCCTGAACAGCTTGCGCATGCCTTCTTCGTCTGGAGAGATGTTCGGATAGACCTCGCTGTAGGTACCCTCCAGGTAGGTGCTGGCGACCATCGCCGGCCCTCCGTGACCGGGGCCGCAGATGAAGATGGCGTTGAGGTCGTTGGCCTTGATGACGCGGTTGAGGTGGACGTAGATCAAGTTGAGCCCAGGTGTGGTTCCCCAATGGCCGAGCAATCTCGGCTTGATGTCCTCAGGGGTGAGGGGGCGCTTGAGCAGCGGGTCGTCAACCAGGTAGATCTGACCGACGGACAGGTAGTTGGCCGCTCGCCAGTAGGCATCGATCAGCCGCAACTCCTCGGGGGTGAGCGGACCGGGGATGGGATGCTCGGTCAACGGGGACCTCCTCGGGGCAAGTGGTCGATGGGAACGTAGTTCACCATGTCCGTCCCCGGTGCACCTACCCTTCTGGCCATGGTCAATGTGAGGGACGCAGGGTTCAAGGCGGTGACCAGGCTTCACCGCGCCATCTTCGACGTCTCCAATGGCCGGGTGGGCGGCAAGGCATCGGGCATGCCGGTCATCCGGCTCACCACGACCGGCCGCAGGTCGCACCAGCCCCGGGACACGATGCTCACCGCGCCCATCCACGACGACAACAAGTTCGTGCTGGTCGCGTCGTTCGGCGGAGCCGACCGGCACCCGTCGTGGTATCTCAATCTCCGCCAGGATCCCAGCGTGACCGTCACCATGAACGGCCGCCAGAGGAGCATGGTCGCCCGCACCGCCGGTGAAGAGGAGCGGGCGGAGCTGTGGCGAGAGATCGTCAGCGCCCACAAGAACTACGGGTCCTATCAGCGGAAGACTGACCGCGAGATTCCCGTCGTCATCCTGGAGCCCGCTTCGACCTGACCTTCGCGGCCACGTTGCGACGAAGCGGTGTTTTCGACGTACGTGGCCGCGTGATTGTCAGGTCTCAGGGAACGGTCGGAAACTGTCCTGCGTTCTCCTGTGCCTCTCTCTGGGCGCTTTCTCCCGCCTCATGAGCGGCATTTTCATTCGAGTGGAAGGTGCCCGGCGCGCCCCCGTAGGCAGGGGCACCACTGGTCGAGCTTCCGCTCGACGAGCTGCCGCTGGAAGAGGACGGGGTGGTCGTCGATGTGGTTGCGGCATTGGACGAACTCCCGGTGAACAATGCCGCTCCGATCGCGCCCCCTGTCAACGTTGAGGCGACCAGCGCCGCCCCGAGGGCGGCTTTTCGGAAGGGACTCATGCCTTGATTCTCCTTTCTCTGGGACCGCAAGGCTGCGGCGGAACCCGAACGGTTCGGGGTTCGGTGCGAGTCTGCGACGCGGGCATCAGCGCAGGCTTGGCCGGGGCTGGGAATATCCTCCGACCTTTTCGGTAACCATCGGCAGGGTCCTCAGCGAACTCCAAGCCTTGGCCCAGGCTGGATTGAGGGCAGGGACGGAAGCTGCGCTTGATGACCGCAACCGCCTCGACTTACCCACCCCTCACCGTTGAGGGCAGGCCGACGGCGCCGCGCGCCGCGGAGGGCGCCGTCGACGTCGAGATCGTCATCCCCGTGTACAACGAGCAGAAGGACCTGGAGCCATCGGTACGGCGGGTGCATCGCTATTTGAGCGAGCGCTTCCCGCTCCGCTGGCAGGTCACCATCGCCGACAACGCCAGCCAGGACCAGACGTGGGGAATCGCCTGCCGGTTGGCGACGGAACTGGACGGGGTACGGGCCGTGCATCTGGCGAAGAAAGGCAGGGGGCTGGCCCTGCGATCGACCTGGTTGTCGAGCAGCGCCTTGGTCGTGGCCTACATGGACGTGGACCTCTCCACCGATCTCGACGCCCTCTTGCCTCTGGTTGCGCCTTTGCTGTCGGGACACTCCGATCTCGCCATTGGGTCCCGGCTGGCCCGGGGCGCTCGAGTCGTGCGAGGGCCGAAGCGGGAGGTGATCTCACGGGGTTACAACCTGTTGCTCAGAGCAATGCTCCATAACGAGTGTTCCGACGCACAGTGCGGGTTCAAGGCCGTGCGAGCTGATGTCGCCCGGGCACTGATTCCGCTCGTCGAGGACAATGGCTGGTTCTTCGACACGGAGTTGTTGTCGCTGGCCGAGCACAACGGACTCCGGATACACGAAGTCCCGGTCGACTGGGTCGACGATTCCGATTCCCGGGTGCACCTCCGCTCCACTATCGCCGCGGACCTGAAGGGTGTGTTGAGGATGCTGTGGCGGTTCGCCGCAGGCGAAGGCGCGATCGCGGTTGACGGCGGCGCCAGGCGGGGCGACCTTACGCCGGGACTGGCCGGCCAGGCCATCCGGTTCGCCGGAATCGGGTTCGCAACCACCGCGATGTTCGCAGTGCTGTTTTTGTTGCTGGTTGGGCGGCTCGGCCCCATCCCGGCAGACATCATCGCCCTTGGCATCTGTGCCGCCGTCAACGCCGTGGCCAATCGCCGGGTCACCTTCTACAGGGGCGGCGGGGTCAGCGGTCGGGCAAGCGGCCGGGCCGGCAGCCGCAGGCAGTTCCTGGTCGGGCTGGCCCTGGCCGCCGTACTGATCGCGTTGACGGTCACAACACTCGGGGCGCTCGGCGCTGCCGGTCAGACATCTCCGGGTGTCGAGCTGGCCGCCCTCATGGGTGTATTCGCTTCGGTCGCCGCCGCCCGATTCGAGGTCATGCGCCGCTGGGTGTTCGGGCCATGATCCTTCTTCGCAGACTCGTCCGGTATGCAGCGGTGTCGGCGATTTCCACGACCGTGAGCCTCGCCATCCTTGGCACACTCGTTGCGACCGGCGCGACCACCGCCGGGTGGGCCAACGTCATCGCGACGGCAGCAGGAACGGTGCCATCGTTCGAGCTCAACCGGCGATGGGTCTGGAACCGGCGAGGCCCCAGATCCGTCGTGCGAGAAGCGGTTCCCTTCTGCGTCCTGTCCTTTGCCGGGCTTGGTCTGTCGACCGTGGTCGTGAGCCTGGCGGCTGGTTGGGCGACCGCGGCGGGGCTGGGAGCGGCGGCCAGGACCGCGGCAGCGGAGATGGCCAACGTTGCCACCTTCGGAACGCTCTCGGTCCTGCAGTACGTGATCCTTGACCGTGTCCTATTTGCACCGCACCCTGACGCCAGCGCGACTCTCGATCGCATGGAGTACCGGCGAGGCGACGACCGCGCCCTCAAGGCGGCTTGACGGTTTGCAGAGCGGCCGGCGGCCGGTTGCGGCAGGATCGGGCCCGTGACGCTCCGGCTCCGCCTCGTCATCGCCCTGGTCGTGCTCGTGACCATTGGGCTGGTGGTGTTCGGAGTCACCACGTACACCTTCTACGCCCGGGACCGGCAGCGGCGGCTGGACACGCAGCTTCGCAACTCTGAGCCACTGATCGACGCGCAACTCGACGCGCGGGCTTCCGGCTCGCTCGGTCCGCCACCTGGTGGTGGACCAGGAGGTGGACCGGGCGGGCCGCCGATCGACATCCCGAGCGGCACGTTTGCCGAGCTCCGTAACGCCGCCGGCAAGGTGGTGAGCCAGATCCAGAATTCCAATCACCTCCCTCGCCTCCCGAATCCGCTGCCGGCCCCCACGCCCCATGGCCGGCTGTTCACTGTGGGATCCACCAGCGGATCGGGTCGTTTCCGGGTCCTCCTCGCGCCTGGCCGAGATGGCGGTACCACGGTCATCGCGGCGTCGACCTCGGAGATCAGCGACGCCCTGCATCAGCTGGTCCTCCTCGAGGTCGGGGGTGGCCTCATCCTCCTGGTCGTGCTTTCTGCCGGATCATGGCTGATTTTGCGAAGAGGGCTGCGACCACTCGAGCGAATGGCCGGCACAGCGCGGACGATCACCGCCGGAGACCTTTCGCAACGGGTCAGCCCGTCGGGCGGTGCATCAGAAGTCGGGCAGCTCGGCCTGGCCCTGAACACCATGCTGGACGGGATCGAGGATGCGTTCGACGAACGGGACGCGACCGAGCAGCGGCTCCGGCAGTTCCTCGCCGACGCGTCGCACGAACTGCGGACGCCGCTGACGTCGATCCAGGGGTTCGCGGAGCTGTTCCGGCTCACCGGCGACAGCGCTCAGGTCGATCTGCCGACCATTCTGCGTCGTATCGAAGGCGAGTCCGCCCGAATGAAACTGCTGGTCGACGACCTGCTGTTGCTGGCCCGCCTGGACCAAACACGGACAGCAGAACGAGCGCCGGTAGATCTCGCCGTGCTCGCCGCGGACGCGTGCAGCGACGCGGTCGCGTCGGCACCCGAACGGGCCGTCACTCTGGATGCACCGGAACCGGTGGTCGTCGCAGGCGACCAGAGCCACCTTCGTCAGGCCATTTCCAACCTGATGAC
>JBPYFF010000119.1:0-6920 GCA_051984455.1 Acidimicrobiales bacterium
GCAGCAGGAGCCAGCGCTTTCTCTTGCATGCCGTACGCGGGGTTGATGCCTCGCATTACGCCAAATCTCTGGTTCGACACGCAGGATCAGGAAGCGGCTGAGTTCTACGTCTCGGTCTCCCCGACTCCGCCATCACCAACATCACTCACTACGGCGAGGCCGGCCCAAGACCGGCGGGCACGGTCCTGACCGTCGAGTTCCTGCTCGATGGCCAGCCATTCACGACGGGTCATGCGGGCCACTCCGCTGATTGAGAGTCCGGGAACCGCGGCCGTCGCTTCTTCGTTGAAATGGTGCGGGTGCGGGTATGTCGTAGCGACCCGCACCGGGGACCGGTGGCGTGTCACGTAACCGCCACCGGGGTGGGACCCTGATCCCACCCGCCAGCTTCGCCGCCCCGTGGCTGGCAGGTGGGTCAGGTATCGATTTGTCGAACCTACGGCTGGGCGCCGAGAGTGACGGTGGTGGTCGTGGATTTCCCGTTCCGAACGTAGGTGAGCTTGACGGTGTCGCCTTGCCGCTTGGTGATGGTGATGGCGGCAAGCTGGTCGGCGCTGGTCGCCGGTTGGCCGTTGATCTCGGTGATGATGTCGCCCACTTGCAACCCAGCGTCATCCGACGGTCCTCCGGGGACAACCGCCGCCACGTATAGGCCCTGGCTGACTCCGGCCTTCTTGGCGGCCGCTTCCGGAACCGGTATCACCTGGAGCCCGAAATAGGCGTGGCTGACCTGGCCGGTCGAAATGATCTCGTCGGAGACCGCCTTGGCCAGGTCGACGGGAATGGCGAAGCCCAGGCCGATGCTGCCGGAGCTTGACGCGCCTCTCTCCGCCGGAGCGGTAGCCCCGGCGGACGGAACTCCGATCAGCTGGCCGCCACAGTTGACCAGGGCACCTCCACTGTTGCCCGGGTTGATGGCAGCGTCGGTCTGCACGGCCGACACCAGGAGAGCGGTCTGGCCGTTGTCAGACGGCACCTCGATGGTCCGGTCGAGGGCACTGACAATGCCCGAGGTGACCGTGTTCGACAGGCCGAGCGGTGCGCCGAGGGCTGCGACCGGCTGGCCCACCACCACGTCCTTTGACTGGCCGAAGGGGATGACCGGCAGGCTCGACTGACCCTCGACCTTGATCACGGCCAGATCAGCCTTGGGGTCCCGGCCGGTAATGGTGGCCGGGGCGGTCTTTCCACTGCTGAACAGCACGTCGACCGACCCACCTTCGGCGGCCAGCGAGATGACGTGATTGTTGGTCAGGATGTAGCCGTCGCTTCGAATGATCTCGCCCGAGCCGGTGCCGCCCTGGGCGCCATTCCGCGCCGTGATGGTCACGATCGTGGGCAGTGTCTCGTTGGCGACCTTCGTGGCAGAGCAGGTGTTCGAGCTCGCCGACGAGCTGGTGGCGGCGACGATGAGGCCGCCCACCACCCCGCCGATCACCAGCACGACGGCCAAGGCGACGAACCACCACCATCGGGGCCTACCACCTGTGGTTGGTGTGGTTGGTGTACCGGTCGTCGGCGACGTCTCCGTTGCCATGAATCCTCCCAGGGTTCGAGAGCGGTGTCAGGCGCCAGCGAGTCACATCATGCCGGGATGAACACCCGCGCGCACGGCAATCACCGGTGCTCGGTCAGCGGCCGGCCGGCCGGCGTTCGGCCGGCCGCCGGGCGTTCGGCCGGCTGACGGTCGTCGTGGTGTTGGGCAACCCGCTTGAGCGCGGTGGAGAGGACCTTTCGCTCCCTCGCCTCAAGCAGGTCGAGGAAGCGCCTTTCGATGCCGGAAAGGTAGGTTGGCGCGGCGCGGCGCAGCTCGGCTCGTCCTTTCTCTGTGAGCTGAGCAAAAGAGCTCCGGCCGTCGGCCGGATTGGCGACCCGTTCGACCAGGCCGGCCCCCACCAGGTCGTCCACGATCCGGCTGACGCGAGTCCGGGAAAGGACGACTCGATCACCGAGATCCGACATGCGCAAGCGCCGGTCCTTGGCTGCGTTCAGCTCGAGCAGCACGTCATACCAGGCAAGCGGGACGAGACCCTTCTCGGAAAGGTCGCCCTCGATGGCGCGAACCGTCGCGGCCTGGGCGAGGAGCAGCCAGCGCCACGGCTCGAGCCCGTCAGCATCGTCCATCCACCGCATCGTACCACTTGCGTGCGGGCGCACATATCCGTTAAGATGCGTGCACACGCACATATATCGAGATAGGAGATCCAAATGTCTGACACTGCGACGCAGGTACCCACAGCCGGCCGGTGGCGAATCGATCCGGGGCATACCGAGGTGGGCTTCATTGGCCATCATCTGTTGTTCACCAGGGTCCGAGGTCGCTTTCGCGGTGTCGATGGCTTCGTCGACATCACGGCTGATCCCGAAGACAGCGCGGTCGAGGTCACGATCGACATGGCAAGTGTCGACTCCGGCGATCCTGCCCGTGACGATCACCTGCGCTCGGCTGACCTCTTCGACGTCGAGCGGTTCCCGGTGGCAACCTTCCGGGGCAAGGCGGAGGCGTGGTCCGGGCAGGAAGGCAAGCTGGCCGGAGAGCTCACGATCAAGGGCGTGCGCCGCGCTGTTGAGCTCGACGTCGCCTATCTCGGTGCCGTGACCGACCCCTGGGGCGGGGAGCGAGCCGCGTTCTCGGCTCGGGCAACGGTCAATCGGGAGGACTGGGGAATCTCGTGGAACATGCCGCTTGCCGGAGGGGGGCTTCTGGTCGGGAAGGAGATCCAGCTCGAGCTCGAGCTCGAGACGGTGCGGCAGCAGTGCTCAACAGCGTGATCATCACCCATCAGCCTCTACCCTCCCCTTACAGGAGAGTCAAGCGTCCATCTCGCCGGCTCCATTGACCAGCAACGAGGACCACGATCTGGGAAATCTCTGACTAAAGTCAGTTATCGTGGATACCGTATTGATGCTGCGCAGGTTCAACCGCTCCTACACGCAGCGCATCGGTCTGCTCGCCGGCTCGTACCTCGGGACTGGCCGTCCCCTCGCACCCTCCCGGCTGCTGTTCGAGATCGGCCTCGACGGCGCGCGGGTTGTGGATCTTCGGCATCGCCTCCATCTCGATTCCGGTTACCTGAGTCGTCTCCTTCGTCAGCTGGAGCAGGACGGCCTGGTGACCGTTGTGCGCGACCCCAGCGACGGTCGCCAACGTTTTGCCCGTCTGTCACCCAAAGGGCGACGGGAATGGCGTCGGCTTGACGACCGCTCCGACCGGCTGGCCCGGGAACTGGTCGAGCCGCTGTCGGATCGCCAGCGAGCGGAGCTGGCCTCGGCGCTGGCGACCACCGATCGTCTTCTCCGAGCGGCCACGATCACTTTCGAGGTCGTCGATCCACGCTCGGCAGCAGCCAGGTCGGCGATGGTGCTGTACTTCGCCGAACTGAACCGGCGCTTCAGATCAGGCTTCGACCCGGATGAGGGTAGAGCCGCACGCGACGCGACCGCCCTTCGTGCTCCCCGTGGTGCGTTCGTGGTCATCAGAGGCGACCACACCATCATGGGTTGTGGTGGTCTGCAACGCCTGGACGGCCGCAGCGCAGAGATCAAACGGATGTGGATTCATCCCGACTGGCGAGATCTCGGACTTGGCAGTCGACTCCTGGTCAAGCTTGAGTCCATTGCCCGACAGCTTGGATGCTCGCAGGTCGTTCTCGACACCAACGAGACACTGGTCGAGGCGATCGCCATGTACAAACGGGCCGGGTATCATCCGGTCGAACGGTACAACGACAACCCCTATGCGCATCACTGGTTCGCGAAGGATCTCTGACGAGTCGGTCCCCTGCGATCGCAATGTCGGATCTGGTCAGGACTTGGCAACGGCAAGGATGTCGGCCGTCAGCTGGTCCGGGTGGGTCAGCGGGAGGCCGTGCGGTCCGCGCTCATAGATCTTGAGCTTGCTGCCAGGAATGAGTTCGTGAGTCGGGATGGCAAACAACTCGACCGGCGCACCGGCGTCGCTGTCGCCGTGCACAATCAGCGTCGGCACTTGAACGGCCGCCACGTCAGGCCGGAAGTCGGTGAAGAAGAACGTCCGCATCATCTCCACCGAGGCCAGCGCTGACGCTTCGAGCACCATGCGGATCCCCCACTGCACGAGGGCGTCCGGGACCTCCAGGCCGATGTGGGAGCCGAAAAAGGGCCCGGCCAGATCGGTGACGTAGGACGGCCGGTCTCGCAGGATGTCAGCAATCAGGCCCTCCAACAACTCGGCCGGGACCCCGAATGGGTTGTCGGGGCGCCGGACGGCGCACGGCGTCACCGGTGCGACGAGCACCAGCCGAGCCACCCGGTGGTCACCGTGGGCGGCGAGGTAGCGGGCCGCCTCACCCGCTCCCATCGAATGGGCGACGAGTGTGACGTCGAAGAGGTCGAGCTGGTCCAGCAAGCCGGCCAGGTCGGCTGCAAAAGTGTCGGCCCTGTAGCCCCGCCCCGGGTCCTCCGACTTGCCGCACCCCCGCCGGTCGAGGCCGATGCAGCGAAATCCCGCGGCCGATAACGGCAGCATCTGGTACTCCCACATGGCAGCGCTGGCCGCCCATCCGTGGGTGAACAGGATTGTCGGACCGTCACCCCAGTCGAGGTAGTGCAGTGCAGTGGCGTCAGTACTCGTGGCGTAAGGCATGTGACCAGTAGACGGCATAGCCCGCGGCCAGACCATTCCCTGTGAGGTAATGCCCGAAGGCACGACTGGTCAGTGCTGACCTGAGCTCACCGGTTCCATTCCTTCGATCCGGGCGTGTGAGGATGGGGCGTGGGCGTCTTTCTCGGTCTGTGCATCGCCGCCGCGTTCGGGTCGGGTGACTTCCTCGGCGGTCGCAGCTCCCGTCTCGCGCCGACCATCTCCGTCATCGTGGTCGTGCAGGCCATCGCGCTGGCCGGCGCGCTGGGGGTCGTTCTTACCGTGTCGGGCTCAGCTGACGGGCACGACCTCCTTCTTGGCGCAGCGGCTGGGGCCACCAACGTGGTCGGGCTCGGCCTGCTCTACCGCGCCCTGGCGACGGGACGCATGGGTACGGTGGCGCCGATAACCGCCGTCGTCGCCGCCATGGTGCCCGTCGCCTGGGGCTTCACCCGCGGCGAGCGGCCTGGCACGGTTGCGCTGGCCGGCGTAGTGCTGGCCGTAACGGGAGCGGCCTACCTGGCCCGTCATCCTGACACCTCCGACAGCTCCGGCGCCTCGGGACAAACCGTCCGACGGCGAACCACCTTGTGGCTGGCGGCGGCGGCCGGTTCCGGCCTGGGAGCGTCGTTCGTACTGTTTGCAGCAACAGGCCACGCCTCCGGCTTCTGGCCAGTCCTGTCGGCGCGGACTGCGTCCCTGGTGCTGGCGGGAGCGGCGTTTCTGGCGATCGCACCACGGCGCGCCGGTCCCTTCTTGCCGGGTACGGCGGCGTGGATGGCAGCCGGTGCCGGCCTTTGTGACGTCACGGCCAACGTCGTATTGCTGGTGGCGGTCCGCCGGGCACTGACCGTTGTCGTTGCACCCGTAGCCGCCCTCGCGCCTGCCTTCACCGTGTTGTGGGCCTCCGCCATTCTGGGCGAGCAGCTTGTCGCCTCACAGTGGCTGGGGCTGACACTCGGGCTGATCGGTCTGGTGCTCATCTCCATCCGTTGATCACGAGCGGCCGAGCCAGGTAGCTGCAACCATGGGCGGATGCGGCCTCCGACACCACTCCCGATAACCGATCGACCCGTGCGGGTTGGCATCCTGGGCCTGGGCCAGATATTCAAGTTGAACGGTGCGGCCTACATCGACAACGAGGATGCCGAGGTCGTCGCCCTGTGCGACGTGGACGAGGGCAAGGTCGCCGGCGCGGTCGAGCGGTTCCCCGCGGCGATGGGATTCACCGACATGACCCCATTCCTTGAGGCCGACACCGACGTCGTCGAGATCCTCGTGCCCTCGCCCCTTCATTGTCAGGTCACCACCCGGGTGCTGGAGGCAGGTAAGCACGTCAACCTGCAGAAGCCGATGGCGTCCTCGCTGGAAGAGGCCGACCGAATGATCGCGGCGGCGCGCGCGTCGGGTGCGGTGCTGCGAGTCATGGAGGACTACCTGTTCTACGAGCCCCTCGAGAAGCTAAAGGAAATCGTCGAGTCCGGCGCGATCGGTGACCCGGTCGGCTTCCACATGAAAATGGTGGGCACCGGCAACGGCGGGTGGGACGTGCCGGTGGAGACCTGGATGTGGCAGCTCGAGCAGGCCAAGCGGGGGCTCGGGATTCTGGTGTTCGACGACGGATGGCACAAGTTTGCGCTGGCCCGCTGGTTGTTCGGTCCCATCCGCGACCTGATGGCGTGGATCGGCGAGACGCCTCTCGGGGGCGGGTTCACCATGGACGCGCCGACGACGATCATGTGGAACCACACCTCCGGCCTGCGGGGCGTCTTCGACATAACTCTCGCCATCGACACCTATATGCGATCGGACTACTACTCGTCCGATGAGCGTTTCGAGGTGACGGGAAGCAGGGGCTTCGCCCGGGTTAACCACTGCACCTCGTACGGCCTGCAGGCGCCCGCGCTCGAGGTCTACCGGGACGGCGAGGTTCGGGCCTACCACGCGCTCGACGACGACTGGGGATCATCGTTCCGAAAGCAGACCGCTCACTACCTTCGGTGGCTACGCACCGGCGAGGGCGAACTCCTCTTGAACGATGCCATGGCGCGAGAGGTGCTGGCCTTTTTGTTTGCGGCGTACGAGTCTTCCAGGAACAACCGTCCTGTCACCCTGTCCTGACCTCGCGGGGCAGGTAGCACAAGAGGTACACATATCGGCCCCTACTGCTAGCTCTGCGGGCCCGTGGTCTCCAGCTGCAAGAACGGGGTTATCCACAGGAGCGCTCTCTCCGGACAGATCGATGTGCAGAGCCCCAAACCGCGCCGTTCATTCCCCAGGGCGGAAGACAGGTCGGATC
>JBPYFF010000120.1:0-16355 GCA_051984455.1 Acidimicrobiales bacterium
CTCCCCGGCACCCACTGACCGGTCAGTGAACCGGCCGGTGGCTCCGACGAGTTGGAAAGTGGCCGCGCAGGGAGGGTCGGATCCTCAGGCTTCGTGTACGCGGGACCGAGAAGGGGAAAGTCGGCGCACCCATGCAAAGCGCCGCCGAGTCCCGGCCAAATGGGTCGCCAGTCCGTTCACATCCGGGTTGCCATCGATCAGGAATCTGTCGACGGCGCGGTCCCCCTCTTCATCCAGCTGGGCCGCCTCGACGTTGAGCCCATGGTCACCGAACCACGACGCCACTGCCCAGAGGAGCCCGACCCGGTCCGGCGCTTCCACCGTGATCAGGCTCTGACCGGTCAGGACACTGCTGGACAGCACCCTCACCGGTCCCTGCGGCTTCCACAGGACTGAGACCGCACGATTTCCCTGCAACGCCTGCCGGATCTCGGCCGCGAGTGCATCCCAGTCGGCCGCCCCGCTGATGGTGAGACCCTGCAGGGCCATCGCCTGGTCCGGCCAGGTCGCCATTCCTGCCGTTTTCACCGACAAGCCGTGGCTGGCCAGCGTTCCTGCCGTCACGGCCAGCAGGCCGGGGCGATCGGGAGCGACGACGGTGAGCCGCCCGAGCTGATCGCCATCGCTCGGCCGGAAGCCGGCCCGGATCTCGTCCGGCGAGGGCTCCGGGTGGCAGTGGGCGAGATCGCCTGCCAGGACCTCAGCTGGCTCGTTCAACAGCCACATGCCGGCCAGCCCGTCGATCAGGCGGGCGGCGGTCTCCGCCGGCACACCCCTGGCCGAAAGCAGGGTGGTGAGCTCGGCCGCGGTCGCCACGGCCGCAAGGGTAGCGGCGGTCGCGCTACCAGCCGGGACTGAACTGCCGGCCGGGGTTGGCTACCGGCCGGGGTTGGCTACCAGCCCCGCTCGATCCACTCCTCCAGGTGCGGTTTCTCCTTGCCGATGGTCGTGTCCAGTCCGTGGCCTGGCATCACGATCGTGTCGGCGGGAAGTTGGGCGAACAGCCGGTCCTCGATGGAACGAATGATCGTCGGGAAATCACCGCCATACTGGGTCGCCCCAGGGCCTCCAGGGAAGAGGGTGTCACCGCTGAACAGCACCGGCGAGCCTTCCAACTTGAAGCACATTGACCCGGCCGTGTGGCCCGGAGTGAAGATCGTATGGAGCCGCAGCCGGCCGACAGTGATCACCGAGTCGTCCTCGAGCACAAAGTCGTAGGAGGGGAGCATGCCGGAGTCGTGCGCCGTCACCCCCACCTCATAGCCGGCGTCCCGAACCGCTGGCACTGCCTGGATGTGGTCCCAGTGGCCGTGGGTTTCGAGGACCTTGCGGACCCCGAGCCGCTGGCAGAGTTCAAGCAGCTTCTCGTGTTCGTTGGCCGCGTCGAGTAACACCGCATCGCCGGTTTCCCGGCAGCGGAGCACAAATACGTTGTTGTCCATCGGGCCAACAACCACCTCGTGGATCTCCGCCTGAGTGTCCTGGTAGTGCATCGTCTTGTCTGCTGGCATCTTGACCACCCGGTCTAGTAAACAGGTCGCGCAACAGGTTTCCTACCACCCGATTGGCCCGAGGGGGAACACACCCGTGAACTTCGCCTTCAGTGAGGAGCAAGAGGAGCTCCGCAAGTCGGTCCGGCGGTTCTTGGAGGACAAGTCCCCTGAGTCCGAGGTACGCGGCCTGATGGAGACGACCGACGGCTATGACCCCGCCGTGTGGACACAGATGGCCGGCCAGTTGGGGCTTCAGGGGCTGGCCATTCCCGAGGAGTTCGGGGGTTCGGGATTCACCTTTGTCGAACTGGTGGTCGTGCTTGAGGAGATGGGCCGCGCCCTTCTGTGCGCCCCGTACTTCTCGACCGTGGGGCTGGCGGCCAACACGCTCATGGCGTCGGGCGACGATCAAGCCAAGAAGGACTACTTGCCGGGTATCGCATCAGGCGAGACGATCGCCACCCTGGCGTTGACTGAGGACTCCGGTCGGTGGGACGAGGCAGGCGTCACCCTCACAGCGTCCAGGCAGGCTGACGGCTGGAGTCTTGATGGTCACAAGATGTTCGTGATCGATGGCCATGTCGCCAACCTGATCCTGGTGGCCGCCCGGACCGGGGGCGGGGTTTCCCTTTTCGCAGTCGATGGGGGCGCACCGTCGTTGTCACGGACTTCGCTGTCGACCATGGACCAGACTCGCAAGCAAGCCCGCCTGGAATTCTCCGGCGTATCCGGTCGCCTGATCGGACAGGAAGGCCAGGGCTGGCCGATCCTCTCGAGGGCACTGGACCTCGGTGCCGTCGCCCTCGCGGCCGAGCAGGTCGGTGGGGCCCAGCGCTGCCTCGACATGAGCGTCGAATACGCCAAGGTGCGGGTGCAGTTCGGCCGGCCGATCGGCTCGTTCCAGGCGATCAAGCACAAGTGCGCCGACATGCTGCTCGAAGTCGAGTCAGCCAAGTCGGCCGCCTACTACGCGGGCTGGGCAGCCGCCGACGACAACGACGAGCTGCCCGTAGTCGCCTCGCTGGCCAAGGCCTACTGTTCGGATGCCTACTTCCACGCCGCGGCCGAGAACATCCAGATCCACGGCGGCATCGGCTTCACGTGGGAGCACCCCGCCCACCTGTATTTCAAGCGGGCCAAGTCGAGTGAGCTGATGCTGGGCGATCCGACCTACCACCGCGAACTGCTGGCCCAGCGCATCGGCATCTGACCTCATTCACGGAAGCGTTACCCGTCGACAGGACGGATAGCGCTCCACAGAACGCGGGCGGCACCCAGCACTAGCCTGCTCCTGCTGTGGTGGTGCTTTTCGCGTTCATCGTCGTCGCGGTCGTCTTTGCCATCGCCGCGGTGGTGATCGGCCGGGAGGCCCGACGGCTCGATTCGGTGCCACCCCGGCCGGTCTTTGATATGGACGAGGCGGTGGCCTGGGTCTCCGATCACCTGCCGTTCGACGTGAGCGCGGTACTGAGCCACGCCGACGTGCGCAACATCATCGACTGGAACCTCGAGTACTTCCGCAGCAAGGGCGTCTCCGGAAATGGCTCCACGCCCCACCTGGACGGTCCGGTGGTCGTCGGCGGGGCTGAAACGGTCGACTTCGTCCTGGCCCGGGCCCAGCAGGTCGGAACCTCGTACACGGCCGCCCAGGTTCACGCCGTCCTGGACGCCCAGATGACCTACCTGGAGGCGATCGGAGCGATCGGCCCGGAGGCTCCACCCGACTCGCTGTGAGGATTGCCCCGGATCCGGCCCACAATGGGCGGATCTTTCTTCTCAGCTTGGGTACTATCAGCCCTACCAGAGAAAGGAGGTGGTCCAACTGAGTAGTCAACCATTCGGGACCCTGGAGGTGGCTGGTCGCTAGGCGGCCGCTGGACCACCCGGTGAATCCCTACCAGTTACCCGGAAGGCTCCGGCCGGGAGGTGGTCCCACCCGGTAGACAACGGATTCTTCTGCCTTTCCAGCAAACATCGATGCGAAGGGCGCCTGTCACGAACAGGCGCCCTTCGTCCGCGTCTGGGAAAGAGGCGGCGGAAGTAACCTCAGCGGCCATGGCCCGGCCCGTTCGGTTCGAGGAGTTCCGGTGGCTCGGGGACAAGCGGAGCCAGGTGGTCCACGACCTGGACCACATTCAGACCGCCTGCGCTCTGGACGAACTGCTGGCATCGGAGCAATTCGCCACATTCGGGCCAGACCGCTTGGCCGAGGCCCGCAACCGGGGATACCGGCCGCATCGCCCGTGCGCAGGGGAGAGCCAGCATGAGTGAGGCTGCGACGATCACCTCGGACGAGCTGCGACTGGCGGGGTTCATGGCCCGCCCGTCGGCATCGGCCGCCACGGGGGCGGGACGCTACGGCCTCGTGCTCTGCCATGGCTTCCCGGCCGAGCCCACGGGGGCCAGGCTGGCTGGCCATACCTACCCGCAGCTGGCCGAGAGGATCGCGGCCGACGCCGGCTGGGTCGTCCTCACCTTCAATTTGCGAGGGACGGGGGATTCCCAGGGCGACTTCTCCATGGCGGGATGGTTGACGGACGTCAAGGCTGCGATCGCGCACCTGCTCGTGGCAGGGGGGGTCCAGGCGGTCTGGCTGTGTGGATTCTCGCTCGGCGGCTCCCTGTGCCTGTGCGCCGCGGGTGAGGATCCGGAGGTACGAGGGGTCGCCGTTTTTTCCGCTCCTGCCGACTTCATTGAATGGGCGGTCGAGCCCAGGCGACTGCTGGACCGGGCCCGGACCGTCGGTGTGGTCCATCGGGCCGAATTCCCGGCAGATTTCGAGGCCTGGGCTCGCGAGCTGCGAGACATCCGACCGCTCTCTCTGATCGGCAAGATCCCACCCCGCCCGTTGCTGCTCGTCCACGGTGCCGACGACGACGTCGTGCCCATGCTCGACGCCCGCGCTCTCGCCGAGGCGGCGGATGGGAACGTCGAGCTGCGACTCCTCGCCGCCGCCGGACATCGACTTCGCCACGACCCTCGAGCGGTCGCGCTGCTCCTGGGGTGGCTCGAGCGCCAACTGCTGTAGGAACCCGTCAGCGGTCCCGGGCGCCCTCTCGCTCGAGCTCGGCGGTGATGGCGTCGAGCAGCCGGTGAGCGCTGGCCCGGGGTTCCCGAGCTTCAGTGAGATAACGCACGACGACGAAGCGGCGGGCGCCTGACGTGACCATCGGACCCACCGTCTCGGGAGTGACTCCACCGGTCACGAACCAGGGCTTGATGACTCGGGCGGCGACGTAACTGACGTAGCCGAGGCCGGTCCCCGGCCGCCCCGGCTTGGTCGGAGTTGGCGACACCGGTCCGGCGGACAGGTAGTCCACGGGTTCGGCCAGCGCGACGTCAACCTCCGCTCGGGCATGAGTGGACAACCCGATGAGCGCGGCCGGCCCCAGGATCTGCCGAGCGATGCCGGGCGAAATGTCCTCCTGTCCGACGTGGACGCCATCGGCACCACACTCGAGCGCCAAATCGGGTCGGTCATTGAGGATGAACGGCACCCGTCGTTGGCGGCATATGTCCGCGGCAATCGACGCCCGACGGAGCAGGGGACGGGCCTCCAGGTGCTTGTCTCTCAGCTGTATGACGTCGACGCCGCCTTCGATACAGGCGATCAGGAAGTCCTCGAGGTCCGCACGGTCAGGCGTGCAGAGATAGAGCCGGCGATCGATCAGCCGGCCGGCCGGAGAGGCTTCCCCCGCCTCACCCACCGGCCACGGCCCGCACCAGTTCGACGCGGTCGCCGTCAGCCAGGACGATCTTGGCCATCTCCCGGCGCGGAACCGCCTCGCCGTTGCGCTCAGCCACGACCCACCTGGCGCCGAGGCCCAGGGCCTGCAACAGGTCCGTCAGGGTCGAGCCGTCCGGCAGCTCAGTTGGAGTGCCGTTGGCGATGACCTTCACCGCATCACGGTACAGGAAACGCTTTTGCGCCGGATTAGCCGGCCTGGCTCTTGCTCGCAGCTTTTCTCTGTTGTTTGTAGGCCCGGACGCGGGCGAGCGACGAGGGGTCGGTGATATCCGCTACCGACATGAAGGTGCCCGGCTGGCCGTAGTGACCGGCCGCTTCCTGCCAGCCGGGGGGCCGGACGCCCAGTTGCTTGCCCAGCAAGCCGACGAAGATCCTGGCCTTCTGGTCGCCAAATCCAGGTAGGGCGCGGATCCGTCGAAACAACTCCTGGCCCGACGAAGCCGTCCGCCAGATGTCGTCCGGCTTGCCCTGATAGTCATCGACGATGTGACGGCTCAACTCCTGGACCCGCTTGGCGTTGGAGACCGGGAAGCGGTGGAGGGCAGGACGTTCCGAGAACACGCTGGCCAGAGTCTCGGGATCCATGCCGGCGATCTCAGTCACGTCGAGCCTGCCGCCCAATCGTTGCTTGAGCAGCAGAGGAGCGCTGAACGCCCACTCCAGCGGGACCTGCTGATCGAGGACCATTCCGATGAGCAGCGCCAGCGGATCCTCGGTCAGTAGCTCGTCGGCGGCCTGGTCCTGGCTGAGATGCAGCACGGCGATGACACCCTACCGCCGAGCACCGTTGGTAAGGGGGTGCACGCGCGGAATGAAAATCAATCGTATCTCAACGCGTCACACCGATTTACCGCTAGCCTTCGTCTCGGGCAGGTGTGCGGTTGCTTGCTCCGCCCCTTCGCGACAGCCGTGCACTGTACCCCGCACCGGGGCGGGTTGCCCGATCACCAGCCGGCCCCGGTGCACTTTGTGCCGCGATGACACCGCGATCCGGTGAGGCAACCGGACGGCGGGTTCTCCGCCCGAGCGGCCGGCCGACTGCTTGCGCTCGGTGGGGCCGGCGGCTGTTCGGGTACTCAGCCGGCGCCGGGCGACACGTTCCTTGGCTCCGGGGCGCGGTCGTTCGCCGTCGTTCGCCCCCGCTACGTGTCCCGCGGGTCGGCCGAGTCCGGATCTATTCCGTAACGCTTGATGGCGTCGGCAACTTCCTCAGCCTTGCCCTCACCGATCGCCCGAAGACCGTCAAGAACCGCAACCGTGACATGGGCGGCGTCGGTCTCAAAATAGCGCCGAAGTGCGGCCCGCGTGTCGGAGCGGCCGTAGCCATCCGTGCCCAGGGCAACGAAGTGAGCAGGCACCCACCGGGCGATCTGATCCGGTACGGCCTTCATGAAATCGGTTACCGCCACGATCGGACCCTCGGCTTCGCTCAGCACCTCGGTCACGTAGGGTGCGGTCGGCGGAAGACCGGGATGCAATCGGTTGTGGCGCTCTGTGGTCAGCGCGTCCTCACGGAGCAGCTTGTACGAGGTCGCGCTCCACAAGTCGGCACTGACATCGTGGTGCTCGGCCAGCAGTTTCTGCGCTTCGAGGGCCGCCCCGTAGGCGGTGCCGCTGAAGAGGATGCTCGCTCGCCGACCGGGACCATCAGGACCTTTGGCAAACCGGTAGATGCCGCGGAGTATCCCGTCCTCGATGTCGCGGTCAGGGCGGTCGTCAGGCATCGCCGGCATCTGGTAGTTCTCGTTGTACAGAGTGAGGTAATAGAAGATGTCCTCGGGATCCGGGCCGGTGTACATCCTGCGGATGCCGTCTTTGACGATCACGGCGGTCTCGTACGCGAAGGCGGGGTCGTACGCCTTGACGTTGGGCAGGGTGCTGGCGAGTACCAGCGAGTGCCCATCGTCGTGCTGCAAGCCCTCCCCAAGAAGCGTCGTACGACCTGCGGTTGCACCCAGAAGGAAGCCTCTGCCCCTGATATCGCCAAACGACCAGATGAGATCCCCAACCCGCTGGAACCCGAACATTGAGTAGAAGATGAAGAAGGGGATCATTGCCGTCCCGTGGGTGGCGTAGGCCGTGCCCGCGGCGGTGAAGTCCGCCATCGACCCCGCCTCGGTGATGCCCTCTTCCAGAATCTGGCCATCCTTGGCCTCGGAGTAGGAGAGCATGAGCTGTGAGTCCACCGGGTCGTAGAGCTGACCGAACGGCGCGTAGATCTTCACTTCTTTGAAGAGAGCATCAAGGCCAAACGTCCTGGCCTCATCGGGAATGATCGGCACGACCCGCTGACCGATGTTCTTGTCACGAAGCAGGTTGCGCAACAGGACGGCGAAGGCCATCGTCGTCGACACCGCTCGCTGCCCCGATCCCGTCTTGAATTCCTCGAAGACCTTGGTGTCGGGTTCACCGATGAGCCGGGCCCGGCGGGATGTGCGATGGGGCAGAGGACCGTTGAGAGCCCTCCTCCGCTCCATCATGTATTCGTACTCGGTGCTCGTCGCGGGTGGCTTGTAGAACGGGGGCAGCTCTTCATCGAGGGCTTCATCAGGGATCTCGTCCTGCAGGTACAGGCGATCCCGAAGCGCGATGAGCTGGCTCTTGGTCATCTTCTTGATTTGATGGGTGGAATTGCGGGCCTCGATCTCCGGGCCGAGCGTCCAGCCTTTGATCGTCTTGGCCAGGATCACCGTCGGCTGCCCGGTCGTCTCGACCGCCGCTTTATAAGCCGCATAGAGCTTTCGGTAGTCGTGGCCACCGCGCGGGAGGTTGCGGAGGTCGTCGTCCGTAAGATGCTCGACGATCTTGCGCAGCCTGGGGTCGGGACCGAAGAAGTGCTCTCGAATGTAGGCACCGTCACGGGTGGCGTATTGCTGGTACTCACCGTCGACGCTCGTGTTCATGCGGTTAAGCAACGCGCCGTCGACGTCACGGGCCAGCAGCTCGTCCCACTTGGAGCCCCAGATAACCTTGATGACGTTCCAGCCGGCCCCCCGGAACAGCGCCTCCAGTTCCTGGATGATCTTGCCGTTGCCGCGGACAGGACCATCGAGCCGCTGGAGATTGCAATTGACGACAAAGATGAGGTTGTCGAGTTGCTCCCGCGCCGGGAGCGACAGGGCTCCGAGTGTCTCGGGCTCGTCGCACTCGCCGTCGCCGAGGAAACACCAGACTCGACTGTTGCTGGTATCGGCGATGCGGCGGTGCTCCAGATACCGGTTGAAGCGGGCTTGATAAATCGCATTGAGCGGCCCCAGGCCCATGCTCACCGTGGGAAACTCCCAGAACTCCGGCATGAGGCGAGGATGCGGGTAGCTCGGGAGGCCACCGGTACCATCCTGGGCCCCTTTCACCTCGGTGCGGAAATGGTCCAGTTGCTCGGCGGTGAGCCGGCCCTCGAGAAAGGCGCGGCCATAGATGCCCGGGGCGGCATGACCCTGAAAGAACACCTGGTCGCCCGACTGGCCGTTGTCCTTGCCGCGGAAGAAGTGGTTGAACCCCACTTCGTAGAGGGACGCACTGCTTGCGTAGGTGGCCAGATGACCGCCGATGCCCTCGGCCATGTGGTTGGCCCGGACGACCATGACCGCGGCGTTCCACCGGATGTAGGCCCGAATGCGGCGCTCGATGTACTCGTCACCTGGAAACCAGGGTTCCTGATCGGGCGGAATGGTGTTGATGTAGGGGGTGGACACGCTGGCCGGGAAGCCAACCTGCTGTTCTCTCGCTCGCTCCAGCAGCTTCATGAGGAGAAAACGGGCTCGGGTCTTTCCGTGCGCGTCGAGGACGGCGTCGAAGGAGTCGACCCATTCGGCTGTCTCGCTCGGATCGGTATCGGGGAGTTGGTGAGAAAAGCCGTCGAAGATCACTCCTCCATTGTGGCTCCGACTGGCCCGGTTACCGCGCAGTAGGCGCAACTGGGACATGCTGGTCGGGTGAGCGGATCGAGGACGGTCGTCTACACCGACGGCGCCTGCCAGGGGAACCCTGGGCGGGGCGGCTGGGCCTGGGCGGTGCCCAACGGCCGGTACGAAAGCGGCGCCGAGGCCAGGACGACCAACCAGCGGATGGAGATCACCGCCGCACTGAAGGCCGTCACCTCATTGTCCGACGCCCTGCTGGTGAAGAGCGACTCGACCTACGTCGTCAATTGCTTTCGGGACCGTTGGTGGGAGGGGTGGCTGGCGCGTGGATGGAAGACGAGTGCCAGGAAACCGGTCGCCAACCGCGACCTGTGGGAACCGCTCGTCGACGCCTACCGCGCCGATCCCCGCCGGCTGGAATTTCAATGGGTTAAGGGGCACAGCGACGACAAGATGAACGACCTGGTGGACCGGTTGGCGGTTGAAGCCGCCGACCGCCAGACCGGCCGCGCCGGCGTCGGAACGCCAGCCCACCTCGGGCCGGGCGATTTTGAAGCCGGGCGGCAGGCGGATGGCCGGGTTCCCGGCGGTCACCTGGTGACGGTGACCGGACTCAAGCCGCCCGAGCTCGGGGGTTACGACGACAACCCCGTCGTCGAGCGGTTGCGTGACCGGCTGACCGAGATCATCGCCGCCAAACGGGAACTGGAGCCGAACCTGACCATCCTCAGCGGACTCGGTCTCGGCGCCGAGCAGCTGGGGGCGGAAGCGGCCCATAGGGCAGCTGTCCCGTATATCGGCGTCCTCGCCTTCCCCGGCATGGACGAGGTGTGGCCGGCCGCCAGCCGTGAACGGTTTGCCAAGTTGCTGGCGGGCGCGGCCTCGCAGATCCTGCTCCAGCAGAAGAAGCCCGCCAGCAGGCAAGCCGCGGGTGGGGCATTCGCCCGCCGGGATGCATGGCTGGCTCGCAACTCGGCTGAGGCCATCGTCGTCTGGGACGGTGAGGACCCCGCAACCGGGAAAACCGTCCGTTCCTTTCAGGACCGCCTGGGTGACGCTGAAGTCTGGATCGTTGACCCGCGATGATGGACGAGAGCCACCCCGGCGGCGCCAGCCGGCTGGGCGTCGACACCGGGGGCACCTTCACCGACGTGGTTGCATCGGATGGGCGAGCCGTCAAGCTGCTCTCTACCCCAGACGATCCATCTCGGGCCGTGGCTCAGGGGATTGCCCTCGCCGGTGGAACGGCGGTGCTCACCCATGGCACGACCGTCGCGACCAATGCGCTGCTCGAGCGTCGGGGCGGCCGGGTGGCACTGGTGGCCACCGAAGGGCACGCCGACGTCATCGAGATCGCCCGCCAGGTCAGACCCTCTCTCTACGATGTCTGGGCCGATCGCCCTGCTCCCCTGGTGCCCAGAGAGCTTCGGTTCGAGCTGCGCGGCCGGCTCGATGCCAGGGGGCGCGAGGTCATCCCGCTCGAGCAGTTGGACGTGCCTGACGACACCGCCGCCGTTGCCATCTGCCTGCTCCACGCCGACCTGAATCCCGGCCACGAGCGCGCCGCCGGTGCGGCCTTCCGGCAGGCCGGGATCGACGCAACCCTGTCGTGTGAGGTGTCACCCGAGTTTCGGGAATTCGAACGAACGGTCACGACGGTGGCCAACGCCTATCTGCGAAGGCCCTGTCGGGGCTATCTCTTGGGGCTGCGCCGCCATGCCCGTGACGTTTACGTCGTGACCTCGGCCGGCGGGTTGATCCCGGTAGAGGACGGGGCGGAGCGCCCCGTCGCGCTGTTGCTTTCCGGCCCGGCTGGTGGCGTGCTAGCCGCTTCCGCAGCCGCGGTGGCCGCTGGCCACCCGGACGCGGTCACCTTTGACATGGGTGGTACCAGCACGGACGTCTGTCTCATCCGTGCCGGCCGGCCTGAGCCCGCCAGTCAACGGGTTGTCGCCGGCTTTCCGATCCGGATGCCGTCGCTGGACGTGCACACCATTGGCGCGGGCGGCGGTTCGATCGCCCGTATCGACGCCGGAGGGGCGCTCATCGTCGGCCCCGAGAGCGCAGGTGCCGACCCGGGACCGGTCTGCTACCGGCGGGGAGGCGAACGGCCGACCGTCACCGACGCTGACCTGGTGGCGGGACGAATCCGCGCCGGCGAGGGTCTTCCGGGTCTCGGGCGGCTGGACGCGACTGCGGCCAGGTCGACCCTTACCCGGTCCTCCCTGACGGCAGAAGGCGTCATCGCTGTGGTCGACGCCAACATGGTGAGGGCCGTGCGCCGAGTGTCGGTGGAGCGCGGCGTCGATCCTCGGGGGCTGGCGCTGGTCGCGTTCGGCGGCGCCGGCCCGCTGCATGCCTGCGCACTAGCAGATGCGCTCGGCATGCCGGCGGTCGTTGTTCCCCCCAGGGCGGGAGTCCTCAGCGCGGCCGGCATCATGGCGGCTCCCCGCCAGGTCGATCTGGTGCGCAGCTGGCCCGAGCCGGCCGACCACGCGGGAGCCGGCCGAGCGGTGAGGGAGCTGGGCGGTCGAGCGACCAGCCGGCTGGGCGACAGCGCGATGGTCGAAACCTTCATGGACTGCCGTTACGCCGGTCAGAGTCATGAGCTCACCGTCGCCCGCGTCTCCGACTTCGAGTCCGAGCACCGCCGGCGGAACGGCTTCATTCGAGCCGGGTCACCGATCGAGGTTGTGGCGTTGCGCGCCGTCGCCCGGGTGAAATCACCGGTGCAGTTGGCCGACCTGCCCCGTCCGGGCGACCGCCGCGGGCCGGTAAAGGGACCGGCGGTGATATCCGAGGCGGATTGCACTGTGTGGGTGGCCGCCGGCTGGACGGCTGCCGTCGACCAGGGGGGCGCATGGATATTGACCCGCTAATGGACCCGGCCGAACTCCAGGTTCTCAACTCGCGACTGACCGGCATCGCCGAGGAGATGGGAGCCGTGCTACGCCGGGCCGCTTTCTCCCCCAATATCAAAGAACGAGCCGACTGCTCCGCTGCCGTGTTCACGCCGAAGGGCGACTTGCTGGTCCAGGCCGAGCACATCCCGGTGCACCTGGGATCGATGCCGGCATCCGTCGCCGCTGCCGTCGCCAGCGGAGTGGCAGCGCGGCCAGGCGACCAGATCGTCCTCAACGATCCTTTCGCGGGCGGGACCCACCTCAACGACATCACCCTTGTCGCACCGTGCTTCGTCGACGGTCAGTTGATCGGCTGGACGGCCAACCGGGCCCATCATGCTGACCTGGGCGGCATGGCTCCCGGCTCGATACCGCCCGACGCGGTCGAGATCTACCAGGAGGGACTGCGAATCCCTCCCGTCCTCTTGAGCCCCCAGGTGATCGCCCTCCTGACCGCCAACTCTCGTACACCGGAGGAGCGCGGTGGCGATCTCGATGCGCAGATTGGCGCCAATGTGGTTGGAGTCGATCGGCTGGCCCCGTTCGCGGGGACACCATTCGATGAAATCACCGCGTACGGCGAGCGCCGGATGCGGGCCGCGATCGGCGAGCTTGCCAACGGGGAATGGGTCGTCGAGGACGTCATTGACTCGGTCGGTCCTCGACCACAACAGCGGGCAGGGGCGAGGATAAGGCTCAGGCTGACCGTCGATGGCGACGAGTTGACCTTCGACTTCACCGGCACAGACCCCCAGCAGCCCGGCACCGTCAACGCGGTTGAGGCGGTAACAGTGAGCTCGGTGGCGTTTTCCGTGCGAACGGTGGTCGACCCGACCATCCCTGCCAACGGGGGGGCGCTGCGGCCGGTCCATGTCATCGCTCCACCCGCGACGGTGGTCGCGGCCCGCCCGCCCGTTGCCGTCGGCGCCGGCAACGTTGAGGTTTCCCAGCGGGTCGCGGACGTCTGCCTCCAGGCCCTCGCCTGCGCCGCCCCCGGACGAGTCGCCGCGGGCGGGCAGGGAACGATGAACAATCTGATCGTCGGCGGCCGCTCCGGATGGGTGTATTACGAGACGATCGGCGGCGGTCAGGGTGGACGTCAAGGCCGCCCGGGGATGAACGGCGTTCACACCAACATGACCAACACCGCCGACACCCCGACAGAAGCGCTTGAGCGGACGTACCCGATGCGAGTGTTGCGGTATCGACTGAGGCGGGGCAGCGGCGGTGCCGGCCAGGCACCCGGAGGTGAGGGAATCGAGCGGGTCCTGCAGGTGCTTGAGCCGGCGACGCTGTCGCTCATCACCGAGCGCCGCAAGAGCAGACCCTGGGGACTGGCGGGGGGCGGACCAGGATCGGTGGGTGAGAACTGGCTGTGGCCAGCTGGAAACGAGGCGGACCGCCGGCCGCTCCTCGACAAGGTGACCATTGAGCTGGCGGCCGGCGATGCCGTCCAGATCCTGACACCAGGCGGCGGCGGTTACGGTGAGCCGGGAGGGACGTCCTGTCGATAGCGTCGTAGGTATGCATATCGATGGAGTAGCAGCAATGGTGAGTGGCGGCGCCTCTGGACTGGGCGCTGCGACCGTTGGCCGGCTGGCGGAGGCGGGTGCCGTGGTAACCATCTGCGACTTCAACGCCGAGCGAGGAGAGGCGGTGGCCAAGGAGCTGGGTGGCCGGGTGAGCTTCGTGCGATGCGACGTCACCGATGCCGCTCAGGTCGAAGAAGCGGTCGCGGCATCGGCCGAAAGCGCGCCGTTGAGAATCAACGTCAACTGCGCCGGGACGGGTGAGGCCTTACGCACGGTCAGCCGGGACGGAACGCCGCACGACTACGACCGGTTCATGCGCGTGATCAACATCAACCTGATCGGGACCTTTAACACCCTGCGTTACTGCGCGGCCATGATGTCGCAAACCGAGCCGCTGCCAGACGGCCAGCGGGGCGTGATTATCAACACCGCATCCATCGCGGCCTTCGACGGTCAGATCGGGCAACTGGCGTATTCGGCCTCAAAAGGAGCGATCGTCGGCTTGACCTTGCCGGTTGCCCGGGATCTGTCGTCGGCCGGTGTCCGCTGCAACACGATCGCACCCGGACTAATGGACACGCCCTTGCTAGGCCTGCTACCCGACGACGCCAAGAGCGCGCTGGGTGCGGGAGTGTTGTTTCCCAAGCGCCTGGGCACTCCCGACAACTACGCCGATCTCGCACTGCACATCATCGAGAATGACTATTTGAACGGTGAAACCATCCGGCTGGACGGCGGACTGCGCATGCCACCAAGGTGATTGACAAACAACATCCGGCGCGGAGAGGCCCCACCTATCCGGTGGGGCCTCACCTTGCTTTAACTTGCTTGTGCCAGTTGCTCGTCGGCCGTTCGGCCCTAGGCTCTGCACATCCCGCTGGTTTGCGGCCAGGGGCTCCAACCTGAGCGGGATTGAAGTATCTGAGCGCGCATGTCCTGTTCGGCCGGGGACGCCTGTGACGGGAGCCCTGTGCCACCGACGCTCCTCCACGTCGAGACCGAGAACTGGTATGCGCCGTAGTAACCGTTGCCAGTGTTCGTGGCGTAATTTCCGCCCGACTCATGCGAGCGGATGCACGCCCAGACCCCACCAGCTGCCGAGGAAGTCACCGCTGGCGTTGTTACCGGGTGAGCGACGGGCGCGGCCACATACTGCGCAGGAGCCGGCGCAGGAGGCGGCGGCGGTGGGGCCTGTGGCGCCGGAGGTGGCGCCGGTGGCGCCGGGGGGGCCGGCGCGGCGACGTTCTGCGCCGGGAGGAAGTGTCGCCACGAGTAAAGGTCCGCCGCGTTCGCCTGGGGGGTCGCCGGGCGGCTGCTCACAATTAGTTGCATTGGGAGACGCACCGCGGAGCCAGACGATCCGACCACTAAGAGCGCCGCCACACCGCCGGCAGCGGCAAGCACCGCGCCGCCGGCGGCCAAACGGAAGCGGTGACGGCTAGAGCGACGTGCCGCGCGGGAATCAATCAATGACTTCTTATTCATCCGGATGTATTGCCTTTCTGTCGTGTTTTGTTTCGTGCACCGCCCACGGGCAAAACGCGACCCACTTTTCGGTTGGCGCGGAGGCCTCCGGGCCGCGAAAAGCGAGGGTGTCGAACTACGCCGGAGGGCACATCGGCTCACCACAGACGGTCTCTGGGACGGTCATCTGCGGCGAACAACCCGATCGGCGCGACCAGGTCAAGGAGGACCGTAAAGAATCGTGCCCGCCCTTGCAAATCGACCGAGGCTGGGTGCGGCTGCTGTCACAGCAGGCACGGGTGGTTCAGACCCGGTCGCTTTTGAGCAAATGCAACAGAATGGAACCCTGCACCGTCAGTAACCTCGGGGAGAGATGCCGACCGACGATCAACTGGCCCTTGTCGCTGCCCGCGGGTTGACGAAGACGTTCGGTTCCTTCGTCGCGGTCGATGGAATCAACTTTGAGGTGAGACGGGGTGAGGCGTTCGGGTTTCTCGGACCGAATGGCGCTGGCAAGAGCTCGACCATGCGGATGATCGGTTGCGTTTCGCCCGTAAGCGGCGGCACTCTTCTCATCCTCGGGATGGATCCCGCCGTCGATGGGCCCAAGATCCGCGCTCGTCTGGGCGTCGTTCCGCAGGAAGACACCCTCGACCTTGAGCTCACGGTTCGAGAAAACCTTCTGATCTATGGCCGCTACTTCGACCTTCCACGCAGGCTCCTTCGAGACCGCGCCGATCAGCTGCTTGAGTTCTCCAAACTGAGTGAGCGTGCGAATGACAAGGTGGAACCGCTCTCCGGAGGCATGAAGCGCAGGCTCACCATTGCCCGATCATTGATCAACGAACCGGAGATGCTTCTGCTGGACGAGCCCACCACCGGGCTTGATCCGCAAGCCCGGCACGTGCTATGGGACCGGCTCTACCGTTTAAAGCAACAGGGAGTGACGCTCGTCCTAACGACTCACTACATGGACGAGGCCGAGCAGCTGTGCGACCGGCTGGTGGTTATGGACAAAGGGCGCATCGCAGCCGAGGGCTCGCCGCGCGAGCTCATCGACCGCTATTCGACCAGAGAGGTGCTCGAGCTGCGCTTTGATCCTGCCGAGCACGAGGTCATGGCGGAAAAGCTGGCCGAGCTAGCTCCCGCGGTCGGTGAGCGAATGGAAGCGTTGCCCGACCGTGTGCTGGTCTACACCGATGATGGCGACGCGGCCGCGACGACCATCCACCGTCGCGGGCTCATCGCCGAGAGCGTGCTGGTCCGGCGCGGCACGCTCGAGGATGTCTTCCTTCGATTGACGGGACGGACTCTCGTTGACTGACACCTCGGGCGGCATTGGATGAGCCTCC
>JBPYFF010000121.1:0-6191 GCA_051984455.1 Acidimicrobiales bacterium
TGTCACCTTCACCTTGAAGCGGATCAGCCCGTACGTGCGATAGGCGCTCCACGCTCGGAAGCGAGGAGGCGGGTTCAAGCCCGTCTCCTCGCCTTTTACGTCGCCAGCCCGTTTCCTTCGACCATCCCGCCGATCACCCGACGACCCGATAGATGCGCCAGCGCTCGGCGATGCCTTTCAGCTCGTGCTCGCCGTGATCGTCGAACACGAGCCCCGAGCCGGCCACCAGATCCTTCACCGTCTGGGAGACGAGAACCTCTGAGGCTCCGGCCAGGGCTGCAACCCGCGCGGCGATGCTGACCGCGATGCCGCCGACCTTGCGGTCGATCGTCTCCACCTCGCCCGTGTGGAGACCCGATCTGACCTCGAGTCCCAGCGCTCCGACCGCATCCCGAACGGCGCAGGCGCACCGGACCGCGCGTGCCGGACCGTCGAATGTGGCGAAGAAGCCATCGCCGGCCGTGTCGACCTCCGCGCCCCGGTACCGGGCAAGTTCGGCTCGCACCACGGCGTGGTGCCGTTCCAGCAGATCGCGCCACCGTCGGTCTCCGAGCTCACGAGCGCGATCCGTCGAGCCGACGATGTCGGTGAAGAGCATGGTCGCGAGGACCCGGTCCGGCTCCGGCGCCGGTCGGACGCCCGTCAGGAACTCCTCGACCTCGTCGAGGACCTGCTCCTGATCGCCGATCCAAGCAAGGTGGTCGTCGCCGTCTAGCTCGACGAACCGCGCGCCGGGGATGCGCCCGGCGATGTACCGGCCCTCTTCGACCTTCGAATCGGCGTCGCCGATCGTCCTTGCGGCTCGGCGCCAGTGAATCGAGGCCGAGCTCCTCTCCCCAATGAAACTCGATCGCGTCGTAGAAGCGCTGGCGTTCCTCCAGTGTCGGCGCCCACGGGTAGTCGGGCGACCACATCCGCTCGGCGTAGGTGCCGCAGGTCATCAGGGCCGTGGTCCGTTCGGGGTAGGTCGCGGCGAACAGGATGCAGAGCGGGCCTCCCTCCGACATGCCGAACAGAGCTGCCTGCTTCGATCCGGCCGCGTCCATCACGGCGCGAACGTCGTCCATGCGCTCTTCCTGGGTCGGCAGCGGATCGACGGCCACCCGGTCGGAAAGACCGGTGCCGCGCTTGTCGAAGGTGATCAAATCTGGAGAACGACGCCAGGCGACGCAGGAACCGCACAGGCTCGACCAGGCGGCTTCGTCGATCTCGGCTGGGAGCGTCTTACGGAGCCGCTCGTAATGGTCATCGGCTCCCAGGAAGTACGCGTGCCTGATGAAGAACTACTCCTCGTTGTTAGTTCGTGTCGATGAACCAGCAGGCGATGTCCTCGGTCGATTAGCTTCGGACTACGCCGGTGGAACCGGTCGTACACGTCGGCCGTCGTAGAGCTCCGGGTCGCCCCCTCCGATCGCAACGAGGACCCGGCCGTCCGGAAGGAGCACGGCCACGTGCTGCGAGTGCTCGTAGTTCGCGTAACCGGCGAGCATCCATTGGCCTTTGGAGGGGTCATAGCGCTCCGCGACGTGCAGACGCTCGAACCCCGGCCCCCACCCCCCGGTCACCAGCACCGTGCCGTCGGTGAGGGCGGTGGCCCTGGCGTAGACCCGCGGCGTGCTCATGGAGGCGGTGAGGGTCCACTTGCCGGTGCGGGGGTGGTAGATCTCGGCGGTATCGGTGACGTTGTTCCATCGGTCGTATTCGCCCCCGGCCACCAGCACGGTGCCGTTGGGGAGCAGGGCGGCCACGTGGTCGTGCCGGGCCACGTGCATGCTCCCGGTGGGGGTCCACTCCCCGGTGGACGGGTCGTAGAGCTCGGCGGTGGCCAGGGGGTCGTAGGACCCCCAATGCACCAGGCCTCCCGCCACCAGGACCCGCCCGTCGGGCAGGACGGTGGCGGTGGCCTCGGCCCGGGGATCGTGCATGGGTGCGGTCTTCGTCCACCGCCCCGTCACGGGGTGGAAGACCTCCGCGTCGGGCATGGAGGCCCCGAAGCGTCTGGCTCCACCGGCCACCAGCACGGTTCCCCCGGGCAGGAGAGCGGCCAACTGGGCGTGCCGGACCCGGTGCATGGGGGCCACCGCGCTCCACGTGCCGGTGTCTGGGTGGTACACGTCGGCGGTGTCCTCGACATCCAGAGTGGCGGGATCCACCCCGCCCGCGGCCAGCGCCGTGCCGTCAGCGAGCAGGGTGAGGGTGAAGTCCTCCCGGGTGTCGTTCATGCTCCCGGTGGCGGCGAACGTCCCCGTGGCCGGGTCGTAGAGCTCGGCCTTGTCAGGATCCCCTCCTCCGGCCAGCAGGACCTTGCCAGTTGCCAGCAGCACCGCCGCGCCTCGACCGTGGCCCCAGATCGTCTGCCCGGTGGGATGCCACGGATTGGCTGTCGCCCGGGCTGGGGGGGGCCCGGTCACGCCCAGCGCGACCGCGACCATGACCGGCAGAATCACTGTGGCGAACCCGGTCGGTCTGGGACTGCTCATCTCGCGTCCTTCCCTCTACCGGCCTGGGGTTCCCTCCGTGGTCCCCGGCTTGCGCCGCGCCCTCAGGAATCCATCATGGCGCGCACTTGGGCGTTGTCGTCGATGTTGGGCGAGGCACAGGTTGTGTCGCCCGGGGCATTGTTGACACAGTGCTCCTCCAGGGCGTCCAACGCGGCCTGGTTCCAGGTGTTCCAGAAGTCCGCGTGCATCGTGAAGTACGGCAGGTCCTCGGCGGGATTGCCATCCCGGTCTCCGGCAATGGTGAAGTTCGGGAGGTACCCGGTCATGGCCACGTACCCGCACCCGCCGGCGAAGTCCTCCGAGCGGTCACAGGAGCCCAGGCCGAAGGGCAGCTCGTTGGCCACGGTGAAGCTGTTGTCCGACAGCACCTCGTCCACCGTGGTCTGGGCGATGTCCCACCCCCCTCGCGGGGTCTCGGCGATGGTAACGGGATCGCCATGCTGGAGCGCGAGCGGGGCGTTCACCTTGAACACGTGTCTGCCCGCCCCGGTCTCGTGCAGGCCCATCAGGTTGTAGGCCAGGCAGTCGTTGTCGCAGGGCTGCATGAGCTCTTGATTCAGGCCCCCTATGTGCACGCGGACCGAGAGCTTGACCATGTCTACGTAGGGGTCGGTGGGCGTGGTGCCACCTTGTCGTCCGGTCCGCCATCGCCTTCTGGATACACCGAATGCAGAGGGTCGCTGACCTCCATGCACGACGGCATCGCCACCAAAGCCACAGGTCCATCCACGGGCGGATCCCCGTACCGATCGCCGTATGGCGAACAGTCGTACGGATGCTTCAGGTTCGGAGTGTCAAACCCGCCGTCCTTTCCGCAGGACCAGGTCAGGTAGAGGTTCTCCTCCCCGTTTTGAGCGTCCTTCTTGCCGCCCACCATCTGCAGGCCGTCGGCCAGGTGGCCACCGGGTCGGTCTGCCCGAAGTAGTAGACCCGAACGCGACTGGGGTCCACCGCCTCACCATCCTTGTACACCGACGGGCTCCAGTATGCCCCGGTGTCGTAGGTGAGGTCGCCGTGGGGATGGCCACACAGGTTAGGATCCGCTGCCGTCCCGCCCATGGACGACTCAGTGTTAATGGTTTGTTCTCGGTGGGCGGTGAACCGCGTGGTGTAGATGCGGGACAGGACCGTCCAGGTCCCATCGTAGCCGTCGGTTGTTCCCTCCACATAGATGTCTTGACCCTGGACGAACGTCTGGACCTCGCCGCCCGCGGTGTAGAACTCTGCGGTGTGCTCGTCGGCCTTGGTGGCGTGATCAATGTCGACCAAGGCGCTCTCCAGATTCGACTGCGTGGAGTAGGCGTCGGTTCTGGGGTTGGCGAAGAAGTCGTGGGAGTGGCTGACCCCCGGCTGTCCCGGGTGCGCGATCGGATCGTCGTTCAGCCGGTGGTCGAACAGGCACTCAATGATGAACTCGCCCTTCGAAGTGTCCTGATCGACGCCAACGCCGCCATCGTTGCTGGGGCCCCAGGCCGACACACCGGCCCCGTCGTCGGCCCGGGCCGTCCACGTGTAGCTCGCCCCAGCCTGGAACGTCTCCGCCGGAAGGGTCAGGGCGCTGTCGGTGCCGGAGGCCACGGTAGCCCCGTCCCCGGATGCGATCAGGGTCTCGGTGGCGTCGTAGACCGCGTAGTGCACCGAGCCCGAGCCCCCGTCGGGGTCGGCGTAGCGCCCGTGCAGCACCGGAGGGTTCAGCTCGTCGCCCAGCTCGGCCCACGTCTGGTCGGGCACGTCGGGCACGGTGTCGTACGTGACCGCGAGGATCGGCGGGGTGGAGCCGTACTCGGAAGCGCGGAACCTCTTGTAGGCGCTCGTGGCGGTCTCGTTGGCGGCCCGGAGCTCGATCCCATTGTTGGTCGAACCGTCGGCCCAGTTCTGGGCGAGGTCGGCCAGGGTGTGGCCGTTCGCCCCGCCGGTGCTGATGGCCTCCTGGGAAGCCGGACAGTTCCCGTTGTGCCCGGCGGCGAAGGTGCCCGAGGCGTACACGGTGCCGACGCTCGGCTGGGTGTTCCAGGTCGCCCCCATGCCGCCGATCCAGCTCGAGGTGACCTCGTAGAGGTCGGTCTCGCTCGCGGTGCAGGACCCGGCGTCGGTCTCGTACAGGTTCAGGGTGGCCGAGGACACCTCGATCGGGTTGGAGTTGCCTCGGAAGGCGGCGTCCAGGGCGGGGAACTTGAGCATGGCCCGGGTGAGGTCGCCGGTGGCGACGAGCCCGACCTTCAGGCCGGTCTCGGTGAAGTACGAGGTCGTGGGCGTGCTCTGCCGGACGTAGCCGTCGGTGGTGACCTCGAGGTTCGGCGAGGGGTCGATGCTCACCGGCCAGGTCAGATCCGGGTTGGAGAAGAAGGCCTGGTCGGGTCGGATCTGGAACACCGGACCGCCCTGGCCGTTCACGATGGCGGTGTCCACGAACTCGGAGATGGCCGGCTCGCCGGTGGGACCGGTGGCCGCGCCGTACATCACGGCGGTTCCGGAGGTGGCCACGGTGTCGCCGTGGGCGTCGGTCACGACCAGGTTTCCGTCGCCCTCCACCGTCGCGGTCAGTCCGCGCAGGGACAGCGGCACGTCCAGCACCAGTTGCTGGCTGGGCGGGCTGTGCAGCACGAAGGACTGTTTGAACCCGGCGGTGGTGGCCTGCATGACCAGGTCGACGTCGGGCAGGACGTCGGGGTAGGTGGCGACCTCGCCGGAGACCTTCGGCACGGGCAGCCGCGTCGGCCAGTTCTCGGTGTAGGTCTTCTGCCCGTCCGCGAGGGTGGCCAGCGCTCCGGATCCTCCATCACTAAAGGAGGTGTCCGCGGCCGATACCGCCGGGGCGAAGGTGCCGTCCTCGTGCTGGAGGGACAGGTCGATCGGGGACCAGCCCGTTGGGCTGTCCTCATCGGGCTCCTGGAGCGGTCCGGCGCCGAGGGTGGCGGTGAGCGTCCCATCGGGATTGGCGACGACGCTGGAAGACTCCGTGGTCTCCGCCGTGGCGAGGACGGGCTGACCGCTCTGTTGGGCCTGGGTCATGGCCTCGGGGATGGTGACGTTCTGCGAGTCGTCGGCTTTCGCCGGCGTGGCGGTCCGCGGGATGACCGCGAGCACGAACGCGAGGGTGCAGACGGCGGTCAGGACGAACAGGCCGGGACGGCGCGGACGGCGCATCTTGAGCCACCTCCTTCGAGGTGTTCGCGAGGGGGATCCCCTGGCCGCCCCTGGATGGTGCCTCAGGCACGCTGGCACGGCTCGGTGGCAAGGACTGGGCCAGATGGCCCTGCTTCACTGGGACGAAGGATCCATGGGCCGGATTGGGCCGAGGGCCAGCTGGTTCCTCAGGAGATCCCTGCACCCCCAGGAAAACGTCCGGCTGCGAGGACGGAAGGAACCGCGCGGAGGCCCTGTTCCGATACCGCCATCGCCACCGCCCCCGCGTCGTCCAGCCCGGAGCGTGCTTGCCGCTCCGGGCTGGCGCCGCATAGCCTTCGCGGCGATGCCGGTCACGCTCGGAGAGGCGCTCACGATGGACGATGTCGTCGCGATCGCGCGCGGCGACACGGCGCTGATCTCGGATGCCGCCCGCTCGCGGATCGCCGATGCCCGCGCGGTCGTCGAACGCAAACTCGCTGCGGGCGACATCGTCTACGGCGTCACCACCGGGTTCGGAAGCCTGGCGAACGTCCACCTGCAGCCCGACGAGGCACGCGCCCT
>JBPYFF010000122.1:0-2273 GCA_051984455.1 Acidimicrobiales bacterium
TTCGAGCCGAGCTCGCTGTCGCATCACTATCAGGGCCGACCGCCGGAGCCGCCGGCCGATGTGGCGGGTTCCTTCGGGACCCTCGACCCCCCTCTGCAGACAGAGTTGCGCCAGGCGGCCGGGTCCAGGCTGCGACCGAACGCGGTGGCGCTGCTGGAACGCGAACTGACCGCAACGGCACGGAACCTCGTCGACCGGCTCGCTTCCGGAGGAAGCTTCGACGTCTGCTCCGAGTACGCCGGCCCTATCTCGGCGCTCGTCATGTGCCGTCTCGTCGGCCTGCCGGAGACCGACGCCGCCCGTCTCCTTTCCCTCGTCAATGTGTCGATGAGCCGCACCCCGCCCGGCTCGGCCCGCGACAGTCTGCCGGCCAGGATGGAGCTGGTGTCGATGATGATGGACGTCATCGGCACACGGCGAGGGCGCGAGCCAGACCCGCGTTTTCAGATGGTGGACGACCTGCTGGCGGCGACGATTGCCGGGCGCCCGCTCACCGACCTGGAAGTTGCAACGCAACTCATGACCATCATCAGCGGGGGGGCGGAAACGGTGCCCAAGGTGGTCGCCGCCCTTGTCTTCGAGCTCGGGAACTCCCCCGATCAGCGGGCCGAGATCGTCGCCGACCTGCAGGCCAACTGCGCTTCTGCCTACGAGGAGATGTTGCGCTACGGCGCTCCGCTCCAGTATGTCGGACGGACCTTGAAAGTCGACAGCGAGGTGGCCGGGACCGCCATGCGGGCGGGGCAACGGCTGTTCCTCCTCCTCGCCTCCGCCAACCGCGATGAGCGCGAGTTCGACGATCCTGACACCTTTCGGTGGGACCGCCGGCCGCCCAGGCACCTTGCCTTTGGCCACGGGGTGCATTTCTGCATCGGTGTCCACCTGGCCCGCCTGGAGGGCGTGACCCTTCTGCGCGAGTTCCTCGCCCGGGTGCCCGACTATGACGTGGAACCGGAAGGCATCTGCCGCCCGCCCTCGGACTTCCAGATCGGCTTTACCCGCATGCCAGTTACCGTGAAGGAGCGTCAGTGGAAGAGATGAACGAGGTGTTGGCGGCGATGAACACCTCGCGGGCGGTTCGCCGTTTCACGCGTGAGCCGGTGCCGGCGGAGACGATCGAAGCGCTCATCTGGGCCGCCACCCGAGCCGGCAGTCCGGAGAACAACCAGCCCTGGGAGTTCGTGGTCGTGACCGATCCGTCGGTCCGGGCGAGCGTCGGCCAGCTGGTCAGCGCGGCGGCAGAGATGCACGCCGCCTCGCTTCCACCGACCGATGACCCGGGTGTCAAGCGGACCCAGGAAGCGGCCAAGTGGCTGGTGCGCCACTTCGGCGAGACACCCGCCATGATCTTCGTCTGTCACCACGTCGTTGACTACCCCCAGGCGTATGTCGATGCCGGGGTGGGCCACAGCGCGGTGTTCATGGCGGCCGCCAACCTCCTCGTCGCCGCCCGGTCTCTGGGCCTCGGTGCCGCCTTTACCTTCACCCACATGCTGGCCGGCCCCGACCTGGCCAAACTCCTGGAGCTGCCGGAGGATGTCGCCATCGCAGTGACCATCCCCGTCGGCTGGCCGGAGGGCCCGGTTGGCCCGGTGTCCCGCCGCCCCTACCAGGAGGTCCTCCACTGGAACCGATTCGGCCCTTCGGCCTGACCCTTGTGCCGGCAGACCGTCACCGGTACGATTCGTCTAGATATTGATCATTACAACTACAGGCCTGTGTGAAGCCGGAGGAGGCCCAATGCAAGACATCGTCCCGATGCAGGAGCTCACACACAGCGAGTGCATCTATGCGCCGGGAGACGGCGCGCTGGTGGAGGAGTTGTTCAGGGCGCTCGGCTTCACCGTGATCAAAGTCGAGGGATACCCCTACATCATCGCCCAGGTCGAGCGAGACAAGCAGGACGTCATGACCAACTGCATCTATGCGTCCGAGCTCACCCCGGTGCAGCAGGCCTTCGAGAAGACGTTGCGGGAGCAGCTGGCATCGTCGCCCGAGTTCCGATCCGCGGCCGAAGATTGGGAGAACGACTTCAGGAATGACCCCCAGCGGTCCGTTCACTTCGGGTTCCGGTACGAGAGCCGCGAGCACTTCGAGGCGGCTATCGAGCGCGTTCGGGAAGCGACCGGTCCCGGAAAGCCACTGGAAGGCCGCGTCCTGGTGACCGGCGTGTACTTTCCCGGTGACAAGGGCTCCATCACCGACACGATGGCCCAGGGGTTCATCTGGACGGACGTTCTCGCCTCCGGGATCCTGACCTTTGGGCAGCACCT
>JBPYFF010000123.1:0-3661 GCA_051984455.1 Acidimicrobiales bacterium
ACCTGTCGACGTTGTTTCAGTTCGCCGCGACCGAAGAGCGCTTTGCCCCGACCATGCGCCGCGGTCAGGAAGTTGCCGTGGCCGACGCTGCCCGGCACGTCAGGGAAGCGATCGCCCGAGGGCGCATCGTCGACACCGACGATGCCGACGCCCTCAGACTGACCCACGCCATCATCGGTGTGACCAATCACCTGGCCCGCGTCTACATCCTCGAGCAGAACGAACCCCCGGAAGAAGTTGGGGATGCAGCCGTCAGCTTCTGCTTGTTCGGCCTTCTCGGCGTCGCCGACCCGACGCCGGACGCGACGCCTGAGGCGCGGCATCCGACCCCGAGCGCCACAGGAGTCGCTCCTTAGCGATCCGAGAGCTATCCCAGAGCTATCCCAGTTTGGTAAGGGCCCGCTTGATGGTGCGCACGCCCTGGGCGATGCGTTGCTCGTTCTCGATGAGGGCGAAACGAACGAAACCCTCGCCCCCTTTGCCGAAGCCCATCCCGGGCGACGTCGCCACTCTTGCGTCGGTCACCAGGTACTTGGAGAATTCGAGCGAGCCCATCTCACGGTACGGCTCGGGGATGGGGGCCCAAACAAACATGGTTCCCTTTGGCTTGTCGATGTCCCAGCCGACCCGGTTGAGGCCGTCGCACAGGGCATCCCGGCGAGATTGATAGATCTCGTTGACCAGCTTCGGATAGTCAGGCGCCTCGTTCATGGTCACGATCGACGCGATCTGGATGGGCTGGAAGGTCCCGTAGTCCAGATAGCTCTTCAGCTTGGTCAGGGCGGCAACGATGGACGCGTTGCCCACCAGGAAGGCGACCCGCCAGCCGGCCATCGAAAAGCTCTTGGTCAGGGTGTAAAGCTCGACCGCGACCTCCTTGGCGCCCGGCACCTGCAAGATGGACGGGGGCTGATAACCGTCGAAGGCGGTATCGGAGTAGGCGAAGTCGTGCACGAGGATCACCTCTCGCTCCCGGGCGAAGTCGACCAGCCTTTGCATCCACGCCAGATCGACGCATTCGGTCGTCGGGTTGTGCGGGAACGAGAAGACGATCACCCGGGGTCGGGGCCAGCTCGACTCCCAGCTGTCGATCAGGTTGGCAAAGAAATCCTGGTCGGGACCGAGCTGTACCTGCTTGACGTCGGCGCCGGCAAACAACGGCGCATAAATGTGGATCGGGTAGCTGGGCGTCGGCACCAGCGCGGTGTCCCCGGGTCCAACGAGCGTCCACATGACATGCGACAGCCCTTCCTTGGCACCAATGGTCGTCACAACTTCGGTGTCGGGATCCAGCTCGACGCTGAAGCGGCGGAGGTACAGGTTGGCGATGGCCAGCCGGAGCTTGGGAATACCCCGCGAGGAGGAGTACCGATGGTTGCGGGGGTTGCGGGCCGCCTCGGCCAGCTTCTCCACCGCGACGTCCGGGCTCGGGATGTCGGGATTGCCGAAGCCGAGGTCGATGACGTCCTGACCGGCCCGTCGCGCTTCGTCCCGCAGCTGGTTGATGATCGCGAAGACATAGGGCGGCAGCCCGTTGATGCGGCGGAACTCCATGACGGGTTGCCACGCTAGTGGACCTCTTGGGCCGCTCCTGCCAATTCCGAGACGAAGCGCGGCCAGTCCGTCGCCGGAGGCGGGCCGTAGACAACCCAGGCGACGCCGGCACCCTCCAGCGATCGCAGGTGACTCGAGAGCTCATCGCCGGCAGGCGGCGGGCCGCCCCAGGTCAGCTGGCCCGGCCCGTGGAAGGCGGCCAGCTTCTCAGGCGAGCAGTCCCAGCAGTTCCATCCATCCGCCTCTCGCTGCGCCAGGTCCCTGACCGCGGCAGAGCGCCCGCCGATCCACACCGGCAGACCCTGGTTTCGGAGCGACCGGGCCACCTCGCGCGCGGCATCCAGCCGAGACGAGACAGGCGGAAAGGGCAGGCCGTAGGTGAAACTTTCCTGTTTCGTGAGCGAGTCTCCCACGCCGATGCCGGCGATGACCCGTCCTGTCGCGATCTTGTCCAGCGTGGTCAGGGCCTCAACCAGCAGAGGGCTAGGCAACAGGTTCACCCGGCTGACCAGCGTCCCGAGCTGGATCCGGTCGGTGTTGCAGGCGACTGCCGCGAGCAGCTGGATGGCGGCCAGCGCCGGCCGATCTGGGCGGTTGATGGGGAAAAGGTGGTCATAGCTGAACACGCCATCGATCCCCTCGGCCTCGGCGTAGCGAGCGACAGTGAGGGCTTTGTCGGTCGAGGGCTCAAAGACGGGCAGGATCAGCCCGACGCGCACCGATCCGGGACTCGCCTATCCGGCCGCCAGCAGTGCGGCACCGATCGCGCCGGCCCGTTCGCCCAGTTCGGCCGGCATGATGTCGATCGGCGGGCGGTGCTCGACCGCTTCGACCAGGTCGGCAAACGCCATCCTTACCGGGTCGAACAGGACGGCGCCGGCTGAGACCAGGCCGCCGCCGAGGACGAAGCACTGCGGGTCGAACACGTTGGCCAGATTGGCCAGGCCGAGCGCCAGCCACCAGCCGAACTGGTCCATGACCGCCATGGCCTCGGCATCGCCCTCCGCGGCCGCGGCGGTGACGTGCTCTCCCCGGACCGCTTCCGGATCACCGCCTGCCAGCTCGGCGACCCGTTGGGCCTGGCCGGCCTGGGCCGCTTCCCTTCCAAGACGCCCAAGACCGCTGCCCGAGCCGAAGCGCTCCCAGCACCCTCGCTTTCCGCACGGACAGCGCGGCCCGTGCGGGTCAACCACCATGTGGCCAATCTCGCCGGCAAAACCGTTGGCCCCGAGGAGTAGCCGGCCGCCGGCCACGATGCCTCCCCCGATGCCCGTCCCGAGCGTGACCATGACCACGTCGTCCCGCCCGCCGGCGGCTCCGATGGTTCTCTCCGCCCACGCCGCGCAGGTGGCGTCGTTGCCGGCCCGTACGACCACATGGGGAAATCGCGCTTCGAGCCCGGCCTCAATGCTCAATCCCGATCCACCCAGCAGGTTGGGGGCAAATCGTAAGGTGCCGGCGGCGTCAACCAGGCCGGGCGCGCCCACGCCGATGGCGCGAAGGACGCGCCGGTCACCGCCGGGCGCGAGGGAACCGACCGCTAGCTCCACGGCCTCGAGCACCTCGTCGGCGGCGGTGGGCGTCGGGGCGCGAGTCTCGGCGACGACCCTCCCGCCCTCGAGCAGGACCGCCAGGACCTTGGTGCCGCCGATGTCGACGCCGACGGCGGGGTCGAGGGACGGTGCCACGTCAAAACCGCAGCAGGGCGCCGATGCGTCCGAGGGCGTCAAGGTCGGCGCTCCCGTCACACTGGGCTACCCGCACCGATTGGTTGAGGGCGGCCTCGATGGCCTCCTCGACGACGTCGTCCACCATGTCCATCGGGTTCCCGCAGACCGGACACTCCGGTCCGAGCGTCGTCAGGCAGTCACACTCCTGACATCGCCATCCGGGGGATTCGAAGTCGTCCGACACGATCAGGGTGTCCACCCGATGCTCGCAGAGGGCGGTCAACACCGATTCGAGGCCGGCCACGCCCGAACCGCCGCCGGCGCCGATCGGGGCGGCAGGGGCGGTGGGCGCCGGCAGGCCGAGCAGAGCCGGCCCGGCCGCGCCGATCGCGTCTCGAAGCCGGCCGATGAGCTCGTCGATCCTGCGGCCCTCTACC
>JBPYFF010000124.1:0-3230 GCA_051984455.1 Acidimicrobiales bacterium
GGCATGGCCGGGGCCTTTCCGGAATACACCGCGTACGTCGACGCCTTCATCCGCCAGCTGCGGGGGGAGCTGTCGTCGGGCACGGCCGGGGAGAGTCTCATCAGCCGGTTGATGAGCGAGGACATCGGCGGCGAGCTGCTCAGTGACCGCCAGCTTCGGGCCCTGGTGTTCAATCTCTTGCTCGGAGGACTGACGACCACCGCCCAGCTTCTGGGGAACCTGATCTACCAGCTCCTCACGACCGACGCACTGTCCCGGCTCGAGAAGGCGGACGGGAGCGAGCGGTCAACGTTCATCGAGGAGTGCCTCCGGGTCTACCCGCCCGTCATGATCATCCCGCGGGGGTGCGTGGCCGAGACGAAGGTGGGCGGGACGACCATGAAGCCGGGGGAACGGGTCATCGTGGGAACCGCATGCGCCAATCGGGACGAGCAGCTGTTCGACGACGGCGAGGGATTCGACCCTCATCGCGACAACGTGGACCGGCACCTGACGTTCGGGTTCGGTTCCCATCTGTGCGCCGGCGCCGCCATGGCCCGCTCCGTGGCCGGGATAGGTCTCGAGGAGTTCGTTGCCTTTGGCAACCGTCACCAGGCCAGACTGCCGGACGGCTTCGTCTACGAAAACGTCCCGACGTACTTCGAGTACGGACCCAGGACCCTGCCGGTCGTCTTTGCAGAAGCCGGCCAAACATGAGACTGGATAACAGGGGAGAGAGTCGGTCGTCGTGAAGGAATTTCTGCCCTTCATCATCATCGGCCTCACCACCGGCTCGGTCTACGGCCTGGCCGGGGTCGGGTTGGTCCTGACGTACAAGACCTCGGGCATCTTCAACTTCGCCTACGGCGCGCTGGCGGCGATTTCGGTCTTCTTCTTCTACTGGTTGCACGTCGACCACCACATGCCCTGGCCGTACGCCGCCCTCATCTGCGTCTTCGTCGTGGGGCCGATCGAGGGCCTCATCATGGAAGTGATCGCCCGCTACCTTGAACCAGTCGGAACGACGCTCAAAGTGGTGGCGACCGTCGGTCTGCTTCTCATCGTGCTCGGTGGGGGCACGCTGTGGTACGGCAACAGCAACCTCACCTTTCCGTCCTACCTCAACACCCACACGTTCCGCCTCCTCGGCGTGAACGTTGGGTGGGACCAGCTCACCGTCTTCCTCATCGCGGTCGCCACGACCGCGATTCTCTATTACTTCTTCCGCTACGTCCGGCTGGGCGCGGCGATGCGCGGCGTCGTCGACAACCCCGATCTCGTGTCCATGACCGGAGAGAACCCGGTCCGGGTTCGCCGCTGGGCCTGGGTGATCGGCATGACCTTCGCGTCCATGGCGGGACTTCTCCTGGCCCCCTCGCTCAACCTCGACGCCCTCATCATCACCATGCTGGTCGTCCAGGCGTTCGGCGCCGCGGCCATCGGCTACTTCTCCAGCCTGCCGCTCACGTTCCTCGGCGGGCTGTTCGTCGGGATCGCCAGTGCACTGGCGACCAAGTACGCCGCCCAGGTCAGCTGGCTGAGCGCGCTCTCCGCCGGGCTGCCGTTCGTGATCCTGTTCGTCGTCCTGATCGTGATGCCCCGAGCCAAGCTGGCCGAACGGCGGGTGGTGAACGCCTTACCGGTCCGCAAGTCCTGGTATGCGCCCGTCCGGATGCGCCTTCTCGCCGGTGCGGTGGTGCTGGCCCTGCTGGCGTTCGTCCCGCAGCTGACGGGCACGTCTCACCTGGCGATCTGGTCCAACGCCCTCGTCGACGTGATCCTGTTCTTGTCGCTTGGCCTGCTTGTCAGGCAGTCGGGACAGATTTCCCTCTGCCACCTTGCTTTTGCCGCGGTGGGAGCCTGTGCATTCGGGCATTTCAGTAACTTTGGCCTGCCCTGGTTGGCGGCGCTCCTCCTCGGTGCTTTGGTGGCCGTTCCCGTTGGTGCGATCATCGCCATTCCGGCCATCCGCCTCTCCGGCGTGTTCCTGGCCATCGCCACCTTCGGCTTCGGCGTCGGGCTGGAGCAGATGCTCTACTCGACCAAGATCATGTTCGGACCGACCACCGCCGGGGTCAAAGCGCCGCGTCCGAATGTCAGCATCGGCAGCTGGCACCTTTACACCGACACCGGGTTCTACTACGTACTGCTGATCTTTGTCGTCCTGACCGTGGTGGCGCTGCTCGTCATCCAGCGGGGACGGATGGGGCGGCTGCTGGCCGGCCTGGCCGACTCCCAGCTGGCCCTCGAGACCCACGGTGCGACGACCAACGTCCTGAAGGTGCTGGTGTTCTGCATCGCGGCCGGCCTCGCGGCTATGGCCGGCGCCCTCCTCGCCGCCACCTTTCACTTTGCCATCGGTTCGGAGTACGGATCGTTTCAGTCCCTCATCCTTGTCGCCTTGCTCGTGATCACCGTGATGGGTTACCCGTGGTACGGGATCGTCGCCGCCGTGGCCTATACCGTCATCCCGGGCTACGTCACGTGGCACAACATCAACACCTACCTGGAGATCGTCTTCGGCGTGTTCGCGCTCATGTTTGCGCTGCGGGCCGGCCAGGCGCCGAGCGTCCCGGCCGCGATCCGCTCGTTCCTTGACTGGCTCGGCGGGCGGAAGGAAGAGCCGGCCCTGACCACTGCCGAGGTGCGCTCCGTTGTCGCGAGGGCGACTGCGACGGAGGTACAGAGCGCGGAAGCCGACCGGGAGGTGGCCGTCGTCAGAGCAGACGGCCCGGTCCGCCCCACCGTTTCCGGCCTGGAGGTCCGCGACCTGAGCGTTCACTTCGGAGGTGTCCGGGCGGTAGAGGATGTCAGCCTGGAAGCCCCGATGGGTCGAATCACCGGGCTGGTGGGACCAAACGGTGCGGGCAAGACGACGAGCTTCAATGCGTGCTCGGGATTGCTGAAGCCGACCAGAGGACGAGTGATCCTCCACGGGCGAGACGTCACCCGGTTCGCGGCCGCCGGTCGCTCGCGGCTCGGTCTCGGTCGTACCTTCCAGAAGCCAGAGTTGTTCAACTCTCTCAGTGTCCGCGAGAACGTCGAGCTGGGACGAGAGGCTGCTATGGCCGGAGGCAACCCGTTCACTCAGGTCTCCGGGAGTCGGAGCGATCGGACGACCATACAGAAGGCCGTGGACGACGCCATCGAGCTTACGGGGATCCGCCCGATCTCGGACCTGCAAGCCGGGCTGTTGCCGGCGGGTCAGCGCCGAATGGTCGAGCTAGCCCGGACGCTGGCCGGCCCGTTCG
>JBPYFF010000125.1:0-3036 GCA_051984455.1 Acidimicrobiales bacterium
ACTCGCAATCCTGCTCCCGGCCGTCGTCGCCATCGTGGCGTTCGCCTACGACCAGGGCACGGGAACACTTGTGTCGACGACACGTGAAAACTGACCCCCTGGCGTCGGATGAAAACTGACCCCTTGTCGAGACCCTGGCTCAAGTCGAGCCGGGGAGGAAGCAGGTGTTGTCAGTGGAGGATTGGGCTGAGATTCGCCGGTTGTCTCGGGCGGAGAAGATGCCGGTCAAGGCGATCGCGCGGGTGATGGGGATCTCGAGGAACACGGTCAGGCGGGCGTTGGCTGCTGATGGCCCGCCGCGGTACCAGCGTGCGGGGCGGGGGTCGATCGTGGATGCGGTCGAGCCGCAGGTCCGGGAGTTGCTGGCGGCGTGGCCGGACATGCCGGCCACGGTGATCGCTGAACGGATCGGCTGGGACCGGTCGATCACGGTGCTGAAGGATCGGGTGCGGGAGCTGCGGCCGGTGTATCTGCCGCCGGACCCTGCCTCGCGCACGGCCTATGATCCGGGCGAGGTCGCCCAGTGCGACTTCTGGTTCCCCGACGTCGAAATCCCTGTCGGGCATGGGCAAACGCGTACCGCCAAGCAGCTGCCGGTGCTGGTGGTGATCACCGGCTACGCGCGTTGGTTGTGCGCGATGCTGGTCCCGAGCAGGGCCGCTGAAGATCTGTACGCCGGCTGGTGGCGGCTGCTGTCAGGCTTGGGCGGCGTGCCACGCACGCTGGTATGGGACGGTGAGGGAGCGGTCGGCCGGTGGCGTCGCGGGGCCAGCGAGCTCACTGCCGAGGCTCAGGCGTTCCGGGGAACCCTGGGCGCGAAGGTGCTCATCTGCAGACCGGCCGATCCTGAGGCCAAGGGGCTGGTGGAGCGGGCGAACGGCTACATGGAGACCTCGTTCCTGCCCGGGCGCAGCTTCAGTTGCCCGGCCGACTTCAACACCCAACTGGCCGGGTGGCTGGGGCTGGCCAACGTCCGGCATCGCCGCGCACTCGGCTGCGCGGCCGCCGACCGGATCAACGCTGACCGGGCAGCGATGCTCGCCTTGCCGCCCGTTGTCCCCGCCACAGGCTGGCGGGCATCGACCAGGCTCGCACGTGACCACTACGTCCGCCTGGACGGCAACGACTACTCCGTCCACCCGGGCGCGATCGGCCGCCGGGTCGAGGTCATCGCTGACCTGGACCGGGTGCGGGTGCTGTGTGAGGGACACATCGTCGCCGACCACGAACGTTGCTGGGCCAAGCATCAAACCATCACCGATCCCGACCACCGTGCCGCCGCGGCGGCCCTGCGCACAGTGCGGTTGACCCTGGCTCGCGACCCTGCCGGAACGCAGATGGTGGAGCAACGGCACCTCACCGACTACGACGCCATCTTCGGACTCGAGGATCCTGCACCAGCTGCGCAACGCTCGGTCGACAACCCAGGGGTGGTGGCCTGATGAGCGCGACCACCGCCAAGACCGGTCGCGACCTGACCGCTGAAATCGCCTACACCACACGGGCATTGAAGGCACCGACACTGCGCGAAGCGGTGCCACGCCTAGCCGAGCGGGCCCGGGCAGAGAACTGGTCGCATGAGGAGTTCCTCGCTGCCTGCCTGGCCCGCGAAGTCGCCGCCCGAGAAGCCAACGGCGCCGAGGGACGCATCCGCTCCGCACGCTTCCCAGCACGCAAATCCCTGGAAGAGTTCGACTTCGACCACGCCCGCGGACTCAGACGCGAACAGATCGCGCACCTGGGCACCCTCGACTTCGTGACCGCACGAGACAACATCCTCCTGCTCGGACCACCCGGCACCGGCAAGACCCACCTCGCCGTCGGCCTGGCGATCCGAGCATGTCAAGCCGGCCACCGCGTCGCCTTCGCCACCGCCGCCCAATGGGTCACCACGCTCGCCGAAGCACACACCTCCGGCCGTCTCCAGGCGGAGCTGATCCGCCTGGGCCGCTACCCACTGCTCGTCATCGACGAGGTCGGCTACATCCCCTTCGAACCCGAGGCGGCGAACCTATTCTTCCAACTCGTCTCCGCCCGCTACGAACGCGCGTCCTTGATCGTCACATCCAACAAGCCGTTCGGCCGATGGGGCGAAGTCTTCGGCGACGACACAGTCGCCGCAGCCATGATCGACCGACTCGTCCACCACGCCGACGTCATCGCCCTCAAAGGCGACAGCTACAGACTCAAGAACCGAGACCTCGGCCGCGTCCCCGCGGCCACCAACGACCAACCGTAACCACCCCCAGGGGGTCAACATTCAACCGACGCCAGGGGGTCAAAATTCAGCCGTCGTTGACACCCGGAGCCGGGGAGCAAGCTCGTCCGCTCCTACCGTGCTTATACAGCGCTCTCTGGGTTGCATCTTGTACCGCTGGCACCAGCAGACGGACGACGCGCCGCGTACGCCGAAGATGGCTTGCAGGTCCTCCCAGGTCGCCTCGTTCGCGGGGACGATCCTGAGCTGATCCTCGGTGACCTGCGTCCTCTTGCGACCCTTGACGACGCCGGATCCGTCGCGCACTCCAGGTTGATCTTCTCCGTTACCTGGTTGGCGTCGCCCGGCTACCGGCCATGCTGCGCGGTTGGCTCGAGCAGGGCGCGCCCGACCGGGATCCTGCTTCGCCTCAGGCGCCGGGAGGGCAACGGTGAGGTGGATCGTCGCGGTGTCCCCGTCGGCGAGGCCCCTGGGTTTGCGCACCGAGTCCCTTATCGGGAGGACGTAACGCCCGTCCTTGGTCCACAGTGATGTCGCCCACTCCGTGTCACCGATCCGCGCCTGAACCCGGATCATTCCGCGGTAGTAGCTGATGCCGGAAGACACCGCCTTCAGCTCGAGGCTCTGCTCCTCGGGAACGGCGACGAAGTAGTACGGCGCCGGGCCCCTCCACTGAAAGATCTCGCCACCGAACTCAAGCTCCAGGTGGCCGTGGCGTGTCGCAGCTCGCGCGTTCCGGGCCTTGGTGGGCTGCTTCTTCGGCATCTCGGTGTATCTCTCCGGCTACTCCACGCACCGCAGGCACTGGACGACAATCA
>JBPYFF010000126.1:0-4185 GCA_051984455.1 Acidimicrobiales bacterium
TCAACCGGTCCGGGCGGTCGAGGGTGATGGTCAGGACGTGATCGTCCACCTCATAGGCGATCTGCTGGTACTCCATGGCGGGCGACCGTAGCCCCGACGGTGTTCACGGCCACTACATTCCCGGCTCGTGGGGTTGTTGGTCGTGCTCGTCCTTGCGGTGGCGTTGTTCGTCGTGATCATGCTGCCGATGCGCCTCTTGTCAGGCAACGTGGCGGCCCGCGAGCAGGTGCGAAGTGAGGCGATCGAGTCGCCGGCGGTCGTCAGGAGGATCTGGGAGACCGGTCCCGCGGCCGGTCAGGCCGCGAGCGGCGACGCCCGGGTGGGCATGGTGGTGTCAGTCGAGCCGGACGCCGGGGAAGCCTTCGTGGCCCAGCTGGAGGAGACGATTCCCCGGCCGCAAGTCCGCCGTCTGCGTCCCGGACACGTCATCACGGTGAAGTACCGGCCCGCCGATCCCACCCACGTGGTCGTCGTCAAGTTGAGCTGACGACGCCGGGGCCCGGCCCGAGCGGAGTACGGGCCGCCTCATCAGCCGGCAGATCAGCCGCCTCATCGCCAACCCACTCATCGCCCAGTTCTTCGCCGTCTGCGTCGGTGTCGCGCGGCACGCGGCGCAGGGCAACGAACGCAGCGGTCGCCACGCCCACTCCGAGGCCGAGGGAGACTGCAACGGTCAGCTGATCGACCCCGATCAGGCCGTTAAAAGGGGCCTGGGAACGGGAGAGCACCGTGATGTCCAGCAATCCGGTGAACAGGGCGGCGGAAATCCCGGCGAACACCGCCGCGTACAGTCCGTCGACCCGCCGCTTTGCCAGCAGCCAGACCGCCAGGATGCCGAGCACCCAGCCGATGGTCGAGTAGAAGCTGCCGGAGAAGAGCTTGCCCACCTTGGTCCAGAAGCCGCCGCTGAAGGACCAGGCAATGCCGACGGCGTGATAGAAGTCGTTGACCGTCAGCACCGCGACCAGGACGGCGAGCGGCAGGCCCCAGTAACCGAAGACCCCGAGCGCAGCTGCGACCACCGCCAATCCGAGTGCCAGCAACAGCCACGGTCCCGGGCTCTGGCCGGGGACCCAGGTCAAGCGTCCGGTGAGGGCGATGTGGCTGTCACCTTGCACCAGGTTGACCGTCCACGGCGGCCGCTGATGAACCCGACCAGGGGCCCGCTGGACGTCAGGCGGCGGCTGGCCGCCCATCCAGTGGGTCCGGTGATCGTGCCAGCGGGCGGTCTGGCCGGATGAGATCTGCTTCCATTGCGGCGGCGCCTCGGCGTTGGCGATGGGTGAGACGGGACAGCCCTTCCGGCTGCAGTTGAGATAGGTGGCGGGAGACAAGGTGTTCTCGAACACGCCGCGCGGTCCGACGCGGAGGTAGGGCTCCCCGTCGTAGCCGAGTATGACGACCTCGGGCCCGTGATCGGTCAGCTCCAGGCGGCTGCCGTCCTCGATGACCTTGACGGACAGGCCCGGGACCGGGGGGCTGAACCCGATGATCGAGGTCTTCCAGTTGGTCGCGCCGACGCCCGAGACGGTGTGGGCCGACGCCGGTTGGGCCAGCGAAACCAGCCACAGCAGCGTGATGACTCCAACCAACGCCGCTCGCCGCATGACTTGCATCCTCGCGCCGCTCCTGCGAGGGGTGGTGACGGCGGAGAGCAGCAGCCCAGCGGCCCCAGCAGCTCGGCGGGCCGGCGACCCCCCCGTCGGGAGCGCCCTGCCCCGGAAGTAGTCTGCACGTATGGACCTGACGTACCCGGCGGACGCGGAGTCGTTTCGGGCCGAGATCCGAAACTGGCTCGACCGCAACCTGCCCGAGGGATGGGGTCAGCCGGGCTTCGAGATGGCCCCGGAAGAACGAACCCGGTTCCAGGAGGAATGGACGAGGAAGCTGTTCGACGGCGGGTGGATCTGCGCCACCTGGCCGAAGGAATACGGCGGCAAGGGTCTGACCACCATGGAGGCGGTCGTCCTCAACGAGGAGTTCGCCCGGGCGGGCGCGCCGATGCGGGCCGACTTTTTCGGAGACACCCTCGTGGGGCCGACCATCCTCCAATGGGGGACGGAGGAACAAAAGCGGTTCTTCCTCCCCAAGATCCTCTCCGGCCAGATCTCGTGGTGCCAGGGGTTCTCCGAGCCGGATGCCGGGAGCGACCTGGCGTCCCTCAAGACGCGCGCCGACAGGGACGGCGACGTCTGGGTGATCCACGGCCAGAAGGTATGGACCACCCAGGCCCGGTACGCCGACTACATCTTCCTGCTGGCCCGCACCGACCCCGACGCCCCGAAGCATGCCGGTATCTCCTATCTGCTCGTCCCCATGAAGCAGGAGGGCGTCGAAGTCCGTCCCATTCAGCAGATCGATGGGTCGGCCGAGTTCAACGAGGTGTTCTTCTCGGGTGCCCGGTGCCCGAAGGAAAACGTGGTGGGCGGCCTCAACAACGGCTGGAACGTTGCCATGACCACGCTCGGCTTCGAGCGGGGGACGTCCGCCACCACCGGGCACCGGCGATTCCTGAAGGAGCTCGACGAGATCGTCGCCATTGCCAGGAAGAACGGCAAGGCCAGCGATCCCCTGATCCGTCAGCGTCTCGCCCGGGCCTGGTCGGAGGTCAAGATCCTCCAGATCAACGGACTGCGGTCGCTGACGGCGATCCTGGGTGAGCGCAAGGACCCCGGCGTGGCGGCGCTCGGGGCGAGCAACAAGATGTTCTGGTCCGAGTACCACCAGCGGGTCATGGAACTGGCCCTCGACATCCTCGGGATGGACGGCCAGGTCCTCACTGGCTCGGTCAGCGAGGAGTTCATTCCCGGCTACGGCCGCCGCAGGGGCCGGGAAAGCTACCCCGTGAGCGGCCTTCAGTCCTCGTTCTTCTTCTCCCGCTCGGAGACGATCTGGGGCGGGACGGCACAAATCCAGCGCAACATCGTGGGCGAGCGGGTGCTGGGCCTTCCCAAGGAGCCGAAGCCGGCCCGGGCCTAATGGCCCAGGGCCCACGGGCCGGGCGTCAGCCACGGTGTCCGGTCAGGCGCCGAGCTTGACCCTGTCCGGCCGGGCGTAGAGGTTGAAGGTTCCTCCGCGCACGAACCCGGCCAGGGTCACCCCGAGCCGCTCGGCCGCGTCCACCGCCAGGCTGGACGGCGCCGAGACCCCCGCCACGATGGGAATGCCCGCCACGGCCGCCTTCTGGACGATCTCGAAGCTGAGCCGGCCGGACACCATCAGGACCCTTCCGTCCAGCGGGAGACGGTGTTGCAGAACGGCGAGACCGACGATCTTGTCGACCGCGTTGTGCCGTCCGACATCCTCCCGCAGCGCTTCCAGCTGTCCGTCGGGCCGGAACAGCGCGGCGGCGTGGAGACCACCGGTCTGGGCGAAGACCCGTTGGCCCTCACCCAGCCGCTCCGGCAGGGTCGGGATCATCGATGCCGGCACGACCAGGGAGGACGTCACCGGAGGGCAGCGGATCTCGATCTGGTCAAGGGCGACCTTGCCGCACACCCCGCAACTCGAGTTGACCGCGAAGCCCCGGCTCCACCCATCCGGCTGGTAGGGCCGGGCCAGCTCGACCGTGACGATGTTGAACTGCTGCTCATCCCCGGGCGCGGTGTCGCAGTACTTGACCGCGGCCACTTCCGCCGGCCCAGCGATGAGGCCCTCGGTGAGGAGGAAGCCGGCGGCCAGCTCGAAATCGTGACCTGGCGTGCGCATGGTGACCGCTATCTGCCGGGGTGACTGGCCAGGACCGGCGGCCCGGATCTCCATCGGCTCCTCGGTGGCCACCCGGTCGGGAACCTCGAGGTGATGGTCGGGCCGGACGGCGATCACCCGAACCGGGGTGACCGTCCTGCGAAGACCATCACCGAGGGTCATGTCAGCGCCGTCAGGTCGGCGGGAGTATCCACGTCCGTGAGGGCATCCGGGTCTCCTGCGGCCGGTTGCCAGACCGATGGAGCCACCCACGTCGGATGCAGCCCGGCCAGCAATGCTCGCACCGATCGCTCGCCCCTCTCCACCAGTTCCGCGGCCGAGCCCAGCGCCGCCATGGGATAGCGGGCGCACAGGGGCTGGCTCCGTCCCTGCTTGTCGAGAGGCACGACCGGGCCGGCGGCGGGGTGATCGGCCAGCAGCGTCAGCAGGCCCACAGTCAGCCGGGGCAGGTCGGTCGCCACCACCAGGACCCCGGCC
>JBPYFF010000127.1:0-2611 GCA_051984455.1 Acidimicrobiales bacterium
AGGACCACGGATCTCAGCTATGCCGCTCTTTCTTCCGCGGCCACTGCCATCCGGGACAGCAGCAAGTTCCTCGCCACCAACACCGATGCCACGTACCCCACACCAGACGGGCCAGTTCCGGGGGCCGGAGCCATCGTGGCGTTCCTCCGCGTCGCGGCGGGCGTTGAGCCGACCGTCGCGGGAAAGCCGGCTGCGGCCGCGGCGCGGCTCGTGGCCGACAGGATCGGTCCCATCGCGGTGTCAGTCGGCGATCGAGTCGATACCGACGGCGTCTTCGCCGCCGCGACCGGTTCTCGTTTCGCGCTTGTGTTCACAGGTGTCACTTCGCCCTCTGATCTTCCGGTTTCGCCCGCGCCTGACATCGTGGGCGATGACTTGGCCGCGGTGGTGCGGCAGGAGCTAGGGCAGGACCGGCCATGACGTCGCGGACGCGCCGCCGTCCCTTTGCGCTCGGCCCGCTGACCCGGGTTCAGCCGCTGGTACCCTGCCGTTGTGGCGCAGCGTGACCTCTTGAGGCGATATCTGGACGCCGGCATGTCCTTCACCGCTATGACCAGGGCCAAAGCGGAGGCGATTGTGAAGGAACTGGCCCGAGCGGGCGAGATCCAGCGGGAGCAAGTCCAGGCTCAGGTCGATGAACTGGTCCAGCGGAGCCGGCACAACAGCGAGCAGCTGCGCACCCTGGTGCGCAAAGAGGTCGGATCGCAGTTTTCCGGCCTGGGACTGGTTACCAAACGGGACCTCAATGCCCTCGAGCGGCGGCTGACCGAGCGATTCGGTGGTGCCACCAAGGCAGCTCCTGCCAGGAAAGGAGCGGGCAAGAAGTCTGCCAGCAGGAAGGAAGCGGGCAAGAAGGCCGCAGCCACGAGGGCAGCCAAGAAGGCCGCAGCTGCCGGGGCGGCGGCCGGAATGGCGGTGGCTGGGAACGCGCCCGCCTCCGGTGGAGGCGCTCACGAAGGACGGCCCGGTCAGGCGCCCGTCCCGGAGGCGCCCGTCGGCGGGGCACCCCTCACCGAGGCCGATCGCCCGCAGGTTTCCGATTCGTAGCGCTGCCCGCCGGCGGCTCGACCTCGAGCTCGTCAGACGTGGATTGGTGCCCACGCGCGAGCAAGCTCAGGCGGCAGTAGCAGCGGGCCGAGTCCTCGTCGGCGGCGCGCCCGCTGAGAAGGCTTCGCGCCTCGTCCACCCGGGCGAACCGCTCGTGTTACAGAGGCCGGCGCCCCGCTTCGTTAGCCGGGGCGGGAACAAGCTCGAAGCTGCACTGGACCGCTTTGGCATCGACGTCAGTGGGAAGGTGGCACTCGATGCCGGGGCATCGACCGGCGGGTTCACGGATTGTTTGTTGCAGCGCGGCGCGGCCTTAGTCGTGGCGGTCGACGTCGGCCATGATCAGTTGCACGAGCGGCTGCAGGGACATCCCCGGGTTCGCCGGCTGGACCGCACCAACATTCGCCATCTCAGCCTGGCGCGGGTGGGGGGCGTGCCATTCGACGTGGTCGTCGCCGACCTGTCATTTATCTCCTTGACGACGGTCGCGCCGGTTCTGGCCGAAGAGCTTCCCGGTCGTGGCGCCGACCTGGTGCTGTTGGTCAAGCCGCAGTTTGAGGCAGGACGGGCCATTGCCTCGGCCGGGCGCGGTGTGGTGCGGGACCCAGCGATATGGAAGAGCGCGCTCGAGTCGGTCGCCTCCGCGTTCTCCGCCCATGGAGCCGCCATGATGGAAGTCATGGTTTCGCCCCTCACCGGGGCCGACGGCAACGTCGAGTTCCTCGCCCACTTGCAAGCCCAGTGCTCGGCGGCAACCTTCCCCGACATGACGACGCTCGTGGAGGAGGCAACCCGGATGCACTCCGTCGGAGGTTGACGTGGCGACTATCGGCTTCGTTCCCCACTTGCACCGACCAGAGGCAATAGAACTGGCCGTCTCCACCGCGTCCTGGTTGGACGCCAGTGGCCACAAGGTCCGGCTGCTCGCGACCACCTCCAGCCAGTGGGACTGCAGCCAGGAAGAGCTAAGCCACGGTCTCGACCTGGCCGTCAGTCTGGGTGGTGACGGGACCATGCTCCGAACCGTCGACCTCGTCCTCAGCACCGGCGTCCCGGTCCTCGGCGTCGACGTGGGCCATCTTGGTTATCTGACGGAGGTCGGCCCCAACGACCTTCGTCGGGCCTTGTCTCGTTTCCTCGGGGGCGATTACCGCATCGAGGAGCGGATGACCCTTGAGGTCGACGTGACGCGCGCGTCGGCGGCGGCACCGGGCCGCGCCCCCGGTTCTGCCTCCAGCGAGGAGGGGAGAGGGCAGCCCGCGGATCCGTCACCCCTCGACCGGATCAACGCGCTCAATGACGCCGTCTTGCAGCGCATGCCAGGCGGCCACACTGTCCGCCTCGCGGTCACCGTCAACGGTGACCCGTTCTTGACCTACGCGGCCGATTCCATGATCGTCGCCACACCGACCGGCTCTACCGCGTACAACCTCTCCGCCCGGGGGCCGATTGTCTCACCGCGGGCGCGGGTCCTGGTGATGACGCCGGTGGCCGCCCACATGCTGTTCGACCGCGCCCTGATCCTTTCGCCCGAGGAGGACCTCAGACTGCACGTGATCGATGG
>JBPYFF010000128.1:0-4434 GCA_051984455.1 Acidimicrobiales bacterium
GCGCCTCACTCGCTCATGACCAGGTCGACGCGGTGTACTCGAGCCACCTCAGGCGAGCCGCCGAAACAGGAGGCCAGATCGCCAAACATCACGGCATTGACCCGGTGGTCTACCAGGAGCTTCGCGAGATTGAAATTTTCCGCGACCTGCCGCCGGGGGCGAGCATCCGGGACGTCGTTCGGCCACCCTTCCTGCGCGGCATGCAGGAGCGGTTCATTCGGGAGCGCCGCTGGGATGTCTACCCCTACACCGAGACCAGCGCGGAGTTTCGGCATCGAGTCCTGACGAGCGTGGAGGGGATTCTCGCCGAGCACCCGGGACAGCGGGTGGTCATCGCCTGCCACGGTGGCGTCATCAACGCCTACGTCGGATATCTGCTCGGCCTGGACGAAGACATGTTCTTTCGACCCGGACACGCCTCCATCAGCCGGGTGCTCGTCGGCGACGGGCGACGGGTGGTTCACTCTCTCAACGAGATTCAGCACCTCGCCGCGGTCGATCCCGCCATGGTCACCTTTTAGACGTTCTGGTTGCCAGCTGTTCCAGGATCTCTTCGGTGACGGTGTCGATCGGTTGCTCACCGTCAATCGCCATCACCAGTCCGCGATCCGCGTAGTACTGGAGGATCGGTCTGGTCATCGTGTCGAACACATCCAGCCGATGGCGGATGGTCGGTTCCTGGTCGTCGCTTCGCCCCTCCTGGCCGGCCCGGGCCAGCATCCTCCGCACCGCCTCGTCACGGTCAACGTCGAGGCAGATAACGGCGTCGACCGGCCCGCCCGACTCGGCGAACAGCCGGTCTGCCGCGCGTGCCTGCTCCAGCGTGCGGGGAAAACCGTCGAGGATAAAACCGGCCGGTTTGGCCCGTTTCAGCCGGTCCGACACGATGGCGAGGACAAGGTCATCGGGGACAAGCTCGCCCTCGTCGAGGTAGCGCTCCGCCCTCTGCCCGAGGTCGGTTCCCGCTCTCACTGCTTCTCGAAGAAGGGTGCCGCTCGCGATGTGGTCGAGGTCGAAGTGCTGGGCAATCCGGGCCGCCTGGGTCCCTTTGCCCGCGCCTGGCGGGGCAATCATCAGCAGGCGCATGACGCCATCCTGGCAGACGGCGCAGGCACTGACGTCCGCCTCGACGCCGATGTGAGCCGCCCTCACCCCTGTCGCCACTAGCCTCTCGCGGGATGTCTGACTCTGTGCAATCGGCGCAGTCGCGGGCGACCTCGCTGCGAGCCAGGGCGATCAACGCCGCCAACGAGGGGGGAGCCTGGGTCTTGCACCGGCTGGAAAGCTGGGTCGTCCGCCACTCAGAGATCGAAACCACGCCGTTCCTTTCGCCGGAATCGTTCCCGTGGACCAAGCTCCTCGAAGACAACTTCTTTGCCATCAGGACCGAGCTCGATGATGTCCTCCGCTATCGCGACGATCTGCCCAACTTCCAGGACATCTCCACCGATCAGGCGTCGATCACCAACGACGATCGATGGAAGACCTACTTTCTCTTTGGATACGGCTTCAAGTCAGAGGCGAACTGCGCCCGGTGTCCGGAGACGGCCAGGCTGCTGGAGCAGGTGCCCGGCATGACGACTGCCTTTTTTTCCATCCTTTCCGGGCACAAACACATCGGAGAGCACCGCGGCCCCTGGCGCGGGGTGATCCGGTACCACCTGGCCCTCAGGATCCCCGAGCCGGCCGATCGATGTGGTATCAGCGTTGGCGGCGAGGTGGCCCACTGGCAGGAGGGCAAGAGTCTCCTCTTCGACGACGGCTACGAGCACTTTGCATGGAACGACACCGACGGCGTCCGGGTCGTATTGTTCGTGGACATACTGCGACCACTGCGGCAGCCGGCCGAATGGGTCAATAAGGGTCTGATCAAGTCGATTTCTGTTTCCCCTTATGTGAGGGACGGCAAGGCCAGAGAACTTGACTGGGAGCGCCGCTTTGAACTGCTGCGAGGTAAGAGTTAACGCCCCCCGCCTCGGTTTGCGAGGTGTCATGCGTCTGGTTCTCGCCGTCCCGTAGGCTTGCTCGTTGTGGCCAACCCCTGGTCAACCTCCAACGCCCAGCTTTCCGGCCTGACTGAATCGGGCCCGGGGGAACCGGCCTCGGACGTCTTCGCCAAGTGCGTCTATCCACGTCGGGACGAGTACCTGCTGGCCGAGCAACTCGGGCTGATTCCGTGGTACCGGGAAATGGCCAGCCAGTCGGGACCGGTGGTCACCCACGAAGGCGAGCCGGTCATCATGCTCGGCTCCAACAACTATCTGGGCCTGGTTGGCGACGACCGGGTCAAGCAAGCCGCGATCGACGCGGTGAGGACCTACGGCACCGGCTGCACCGGCAGCCGGCTGATGAATGGCACGCTCGCCCTCCACCGTGAGCTCGAGGAGGGCCTCGCCGACTGGCTGGGCTTCGAGGCCTGCCTGGTGTTCACGACCGGGTACTCCGTCAACCTGGGCGTCGTCTCGACGCTCGTTGAGGCCAATGATGCCGTGTTCCTCGACGGGGCCAGTCACGCCAGCCTGATCGACGGCGGGCGGCTGTCGACCGGCACGCTGCGGTCATTCCGTCACAATGTGCCGGCCAGCTTGCGCCATCGGCTGGGCACGTGGCGAGGCAAACACGAGGGCGCCGGAGGCGCCCTGGTCGCCGTCGATGGCATCTACTCAATGGAAGGAGATGTCGCTCCCATCCGGGAAATCGCCGACGTCTGCGCGGAACACGGTGCCCGCTTGTTGGTGGACGAGGCTCACGCCCTGGGTGTGCTCGGGCCCGAAGGCAGGGGCGTGGCGGCGGCGGCCGGGATCAAGCCGGACCTGGTCATGGGGACGTTCTCCAAGTCCCTGGCGTCGTGCGGTGGGTTCATCGCCGGTCCCCGTGTGGTGATCGACTACCTGCGTATCTTCTGCCGTCCTCTCCTGTTCACCGCCGCGGGTGTACCGGCGGCGCTCGGCGCCGCTCTGGCCGCCATGCGCATTGCCCGCGAGGGCGACGACTTGCGAGCGGCCGTGCGGGCCCGCGTCCGGCAGCTGCACGGTGGGCTCCGCGAGCTCGGCTACCGTGTCGGTCCCGAACCGGCCGGGCCGATCATCCCCGTCCACGTCGGTCACGAGTGGGACGCCGGGCGGCTGTGGCGCGCCTTGCTGGACCGGGGGGTGTACACCAACTGCGCCATGGCCCCCGCAGTGACGCCCGGCCGGGCCCTGCTGCGCACGTCGGTGATGGCCAGCCACAGCCCGGAACACATCGCCGCTGCGCTTCACGCCTTCGAGGAGGCCCGATCGACGTTGGGCTGACCGGAGCTACTGGTCACCTCGGGTCGCGACTGCTGCCCCGGCTCCTGGATGACCCCACCGTTACCCGGGTGAGGTCCGTCGCCCGCCGGCCGCTCGAACCGTGGGCCGGTCATGCCAAGCTCGTCCACACGCAAGCCGACCTCCGGGAAGACGACGCCCGTCGAGCACTGGAAGGCGTCGATGTCCTCTGGCACCTCGGTTTCGCGCTCTGGCGCGGCGGCGACGGGGCCCACCTCAACCTGGACGGAACCCGCAACGTGCTGGCAGCCAGGCCGGCACGGGTCGTGTTCGCATCCTCGGTCGCGGTTTATGGTGCGTGGCCGGACAATCCCGTTCCGCTGACAGAGGAGCAGTGGCCCCGGCCCAACCGGGAATGCCCCTACGCGTTCCAGAAGCTCACGGCCGAACGGGTGTGCCGGGAAGCAGCCTCGACGACCGTGTTGCGGATCGCGGCCGTGCTCGGCCCGCACGCCGACCCCGCCGTCCGCTCGGCCACGCTCGGCTACCGCCGGGCCGTGCCCGCGGTTCGTGGGGTGGACCAGGCCGTGCAGTTTCTCGACGAAGAGGATGCGGCCACCGCCCTGCACCTGGCGGGCGCGGCAGGACGGGAGGGAGTGTTCAACATCGCCCCGCGGGACTGGCTGAACCAGCGGGACATGGCCCGGCTGGCGAGGAGCGGGGTGGTTCGGCTGCCGGCCAGGGTGTTGCTGTCCGTCGCGGATACCGCCTACCGGCTGCGGCTGCTGCCGTTTGGGGCCGACCGGGCCGTCCTGATCACCGGGCCGCTGGCGGTCGACGCTTCCAGGGCGGGAAAGGAGTTCGGCTGGCGGGCGACCCGGGGATCGGCCGACGTCCTGTCAGCCGGGCTGTGGGGGACGGGGTCGCCGAGCAGCGCGGTGAAGAGCCCGGCGACCAGCTCCCCGCCGGGCGAGACCGTCTAAACCGGGCGCTGGTAGAGGCGCCAGGTCTTGTACCGCTTTCCACCCACGGCCTCGATGGCGGTGTTCATGCGGTGGTTGGTGGCGAGGATCCATGACGCCTCGGTCGCGATGATGTTGGGACGGGCCCACAGCCGGTCAATGATCTCGGCGTAGAGGAGGGGGCCGAGAGCCAGGCTCTCCTGCTCTGGCTTGACGCCAAG
>JBPYFF010000129.1:0-6826 GCA_051984455.1 Acidimicrobiales bacterium
GAGCCGGCTGCAGACGGCAACGGACGAAGCGGCCGACCCGATCGAGCCGAGTGAGAGGAGCTCCTTTCCGAGGGCCTCGGGCGGAGCGTCGGGGCCGGCCAGGACGGCCGCCTTGCGCACGCCTGCCAGCGCGCCCGCGGCGTCGGCCAGGGGGCGGCCGTGAGCCGAGACGACGACGGCGTCGTCCCACGGCATACCGAGCCGGGCGAAGGCCAGGCTGACCGAGGAAGGGGCGGGGTGAACCTCCAGGGCGTCGGGGCCGAACCGCGACGCGAGGACGCGAACGATGCCGAAGAACCCGGGGTCACCGCTGGCGAGCACACAGACCGTCCCGCCGGAGTCGTCGATGACCGCCAGGACCCTGCCCAGGTCGGCTCCGATCGCCACTCCGCTGACGCCCGCCTGGGCGAGGTGCCGTTCGGCCCCGACGTAGAGATCGGCCTCGGGCAGAACCGGACCGCCCGAAGGCCCGGCCGGCCGGGGCAGCCCGACGACCACGATGCGCTCAGCCACGGGCCATGACCGCCGCTCCCTCGAAGTCGACCATCAGCACTTCGACGTCGAGCGCGCCGTCCACGTGCCGGCGGCAGGCCCCGGCCGCCCGACGGCACAGCAGCGCCAGCGGCTCGATGCAGCCGGCACCCACGCAGGCGTCGAAGAAATGCCGGGCGGTCTCGGTCTCGGTTGCGGCCGCCACCACCGGTGCCGGCGCACCTGCCTCGGTCGCGACCTCCGCGAGCAGGGACGTGTCCACCCGGGAGCGATGAAAGTGGGTCATCATCACGCCCGCGGCCAGCTTGGTGATCTTGCCGGCCATGCCGACGAACGTGGCCCGGTGCATCCCGCGCTGGGCGACCCGTCGCAGGCAGATGCCGGTGAAGTCCCCGACTTCAACCACGCAGACGTCGGAGACGCCGGGGAACAAACGGAGGGCCACGTGTTCTGACCGGCTCCCGGTGGCGAGGACCATGGCGTCTTCGCCCTGGGCGGCGGCGACGTCAACCTGCTGGACGACTGACGCGCGATAGGCGGCGGTCGAGAACGGCCGCACGATTCCCGTCGTGCCCAGGATCGAGATCCCGCCGGCGATGCCGAGCCGGGCGTTGGAGGTCCGGGCCGCCATCGCCTCGCCCTGTGGCACCGAGAAGGTGAGGCGGAGGGGACGGTCGGTCACTTCCGCCACCGCCGCCAGGATCATGCGACGCGGAACCGGATTGATGGCCGGCACGCCGATGGCCAGGCCGAGGCCGGGGCGGGTGATGGTCCCCACCCCCGGTCCGGCAAGGAGGGTCACCCCTTTTTGCCCCCACTCCGCCGCGGCGGTGAGACGAGCCCCGTTGGTGCAGTCGGGATCGTCCCCCGCGTCCTTCACGACCACGCAGGTTGCCGGTCCCTCCGATTCGACCGGGAAACGCACTCGCCGGCCGCCCGGCAGCGCCACCTGCACCGTCTCCGGGCACGTGCCGGTCACGAGTTCGATGGCGGCTCCCTTGGCCGCGGCCGAGGCGCACGTTCCGGTCGTCCATCCCGTGCGCAGCCCCGTCTTCTCAGCCATGGGCAGGGCGGCCGGCGGTCGAGCCCGGTGCCGAACGGCGCCGGTACTTGTGGGCGAAGGAAGGTGAGTAGAGCTGGCTGCGGTCGGCGCCATCGGCGCCACCCGCCGGGCCGAGCGCCGGGCCGACCAGGACCAGCGCGGTGGTGGTCGCACCGGTCGCGGCCAGGTCGTCGGCCAGCCGGCCGACGGTCGTCTCCACGATCCGTTCGTCCGGCCAGCTGACCCGGACGGCGATTACCGCCGGGGTGTCGGAGTGATAGGCGCTGGTCGGTCCGAGCAACTGGGACTGGAGTTCCCCGGGGCGGGCGGCGCTCAGGAAGATCGCCGTCGTGGCGCCAATGGCGGAGAAGGCGGCGACCGACTCGCCTTCGGGCATCGATGCTGCCGTCCGGCCGGCCAGCCGCGTCAGCACCACGCTCTGGGCCAGCCGGGGAACGGTGAGCTCCCGCCCGGCGGCTGCGGCGGCGGCGGCCAGCGAGCTCACGCCCGGGACGATCTCGAAATCGCGCTGGCGGAGGACACACCAGTCGATCTGTTCCTGAATGGCGCCGAAAACGGCCGGATCCCCCGAGTGAAGCCTGACGATGGCGGCGCCGGGGCGGGCCTGGTAGACGGCGAGAACGTCTTCGAGTGTCAGGGTCGCGGAGTCGAGGATCTCGACACCGCTGGAGGTGTGCTCCAGGACCGCCTCGGGTACGAGTGAGGACGCCCAGATGACCACGTCGGCGCCAGCCAGCCGGTTGGCACCCCGGAGGGTGATCAGGTCGGGCGCGCCCGGTCCGGCCCCGACGAAGGAGATCACGGTCCGGCCCGGTCAACCGGGGGGACGATCAGCGTCGCCAGGTAGGCCGCGCCCTGATCGGCCCAGGGTGAGGCCGCCGCCGAAGCGATGCGCTGTCCCGGCAGGCCGAGCAACTCGCCCACCACCGCTCCTTCGAGCCGGCCGGCGTCCGCCAGCACCTTCTGGACCTCGGGCAGGTGGCGGCCACCCTTGTAGACGACGAGGGCATCGTCGCCGCCGGCCAGGGCCTGCTTGACCGCTTCGGGGCCCTCGAGCGCGGTCACCAGCCGCAGGGATTCGGTGCCGGCGAGGAGCACGGTGCCGGTCCGGGCGGCCAGGTCCTGAAACGCCATGATCCCGGCGACGGTGCTGACGATTGTGGCGGGGCGCTGCCGGCGGACGGCGGCGGCGAGGGCGGGAAACGTGCTGTAGATGTTGGGATCCCCGAGCGTCACGAACGCGACCCGCTCGCCTCCGTCGAGGTAGGGAACCAACCCGTTGGCCGCGGTCTGATGGGCCGCCTGCCGGGAGTCCCCGGCTGCCGACATGCTGAACACCAGGCGCTCGACCCTGACGTCGGGCGCGACCTGGCGCACGATCGACTCGGCCCGCCCGACGGCATCGCCGGCCAGGCTGGGGGCGACCACCCGGTCGGCTTCGCCGAGGACGCGGACGGCCTGGCGGGTGACCAGTTCGGGGTCGCCCGGCCCGACGCCTACTCCGATCAACGTGCCCGACATGTGAGACGCGTGAAGCCCGCGATCGTTTCCGAGGAAGCTCTGTTCGCTGCCGGCCGGCGTCTGGCTCTCGAGACCCGGCGAGGGTCTCGCTGACAGTGGCGTGCGCCCCGGACTCGCACCGGGTTGGCCGCTCGAGCAGCGGGATTGATCGTATCGGGTTCGGGCTCGGGGCTACCGTCCCGGGCGTGCTGACCCGGGCTGCGGCCGAGGCGCTGGACGCCGCCGATCCTCTCGCCCCTTTTCGGGACCGCTTCGTGATCGGCGAAGACGTGATCTACCTCGACGGCAACTCGCTTGGCCGGCTGGCCGGCGTGACGGCTCGTTCCCTCGCGGCCGTGGTCGAACAGTGGGGCCACCGGCTGATTGGCGGCTGGGAGGACTGGGAGCACTTTCCTCTGGACGTCGGCGACCTGCTCGGCCGGTCGGGTCTCGGGGCGGCGCCTGGACAGGTGGCGGTGACGGACTCGACGACCGTCAATCTGTACAAGCTGGCTAGCGCCGCGCTCGACGCTCGTCCCGATCGGAGGGTCATCGTCGGCGACCGCAATGACTTCCCGACCGACCGGTATGTGCTCGAGGGTTTGGCCGCAGCCCGTGGTGGCGAGTTGCGGCTGATCGAGACCGATCCGATCCACGGCCCGGACGGGCGGAGCCTCGAGGCTGCCATCGAGCCGAACGCGACCGCGCTGCTATGCCTCTCTCACGTCAACTACCGCTCGGCTGCCCGTGCGGACATGGCCGAGCTGACCGGCTTGGCGCATGCGCGCGGCGCCCTCGTGCTGTGGGATCTGTCCCACAGCGCCGGGGCCGTTCCCCTGCATCTCGACGATGACGGCGTGGACCTGGCGGTCGGGTGCACCTACAAGTACTTGAACGGAGGTCCGGGCGCGCCCGCCTTCCTCTACGTCCGCCAACCGCTGCAGCCGGCGTTGCGCCAGCCCATCTGGGGCTGGTTCGGCCAGCGCGACCAGTTCGTCATGGGCCAGGGGTATGAGCCGGAGCCGAACATCCGGCGGTTTCTCGCCGGCACGCCCCCCATTCTCGGGCTCGCGGCGGTGGCTGGAGGAGTTGAGCTGCTGGCGGAGGCGGACGTCGAGCGGTTGTGGGGCAAGAGTGAGAAGCTGACCTCCCTGGTCGTTGAGCTGTTCGACCAGTGGCTGGCTCCACTCGGCTGCCGGCTGGCCTCGCCCCGCGATCCGGGGCGCCGGGGTGGTCACGTCTCGATCGGACACAGGGACGCCTGGCAGCTCTGCCGGGCCTTGATCGAGCGGGCCGCGGTGGTGCCCGACTTCCGTCCGCCAGACGTCATTCGGTTCGGACCGGTGCCGATCTACACCCGGTTCGTCGATGTCTGGGATGGGTGCGACCGGCTGCGCCGGCTGCTGGAAACCGGTGAGTACCGCGAGGTGGACGCCAGTCCTCGGCCGGTCACGTGACGGGCGAGGCGGCGCGCACCAGCCGTTCGGCCAGGTGGGGCGCGGCGCCGAGGTGGAGGTGGACATAGGAGGCGAGCATGGTCGGCGACGCCCAGCCCGCCAGGCCCCGGCCGAAATGACCCCGCAGGTCGAGGGCGTCGCCGGCCGGTTCCAGGGCGGAGTAGTGGAACTCGTGCCCCCGCAGTTCCTGGCCGGCGCGGCCCAGCGGGGAGTTCGTCCGCAGCACCGCCGTGCGGTAGCCGAGGGTCAGGTGGTCGGTCATCCGGGCGGCGGCATCGATCACGCCGCACATCGGGCGTCGGTCGAGCCGGCGGGCCAGCCAGAGCAGCCCACCGCACTCCGCCCACGTGACCATCCCGCTCGACACCCTGGTGCGGACGTCCGCCAGCATCGGTTCATTGGCGGCCAGGTCAGCGGCAAAGACTTCGGGAAAACCGCCCCCCGCGACCATCCCGTCCGCGGCCCGAGGAAGAGCGGCGTCGTTGATGGGATCGAACGGCACCAGTTCTGCCCCCGCCTCTTGCAGTCGCTCGAGGTTGTCGGGATAGGTGAAGGAAAAAGGGGCGCCCGATGCGACTGCCAGCCGGCAGTGCCCCACCGGCCGGGCGGCCGGGAGCCGGGCCGTCGTGCTCGGCGGCGCGGTCAATGCCGCCTGCTCGACCCGGCTCAGGTCGACGCCCGCGGACACGGCCGCGGCCAGGCGGACCAGGGAGGCGCCGACCTCCGCCGGCTGCTCGACGACCGGCACCAGGCCCAGATGGCGGTCCCGCCAGCTCAGCCGGTCGTCACGCCGAAGGGCGCCCAGCACCGCAACGCCGCGAGCGGCCAGCGCTTCCCGCAGCAGAATCTCGTGACCGTCGCTGCCCACCCGGTTGAGGATGACGCCGGCCAGGTGGAGCGACGGGTCAAAGGTGGTGAAGCCGTGCACCAGGGCGGCGACCGATCCGCTCATGGCCGAGGCGTCGATCACCAGCACGACCGGAGCGTCGAGCAGCCGCGCCACGTGGGCGGTGCTGGCTTCGCTGGTCGAGCCGGCACCGTCGAACAGGCCCATCACGCCCTCGACGATGAGGAGGTCGGCCCCATGACCGGCCCGGGCCGCCAGGGGAGCGATGGCAGCCTCCCCGCACAGCCACGGGTCGAGGTTTCGGCCCGGACGGCCGGTGGCAAGGCGGTGGTAGCCCGGGTCGATGAAGTCCGGCCCCACCTTGGCGGCCGCGACGGTGAGCCCATTGGCCCGGAACGCAGCCATGAGCCCGGTGGCAACCGTGGTCTTGCCGACTCCCGAGGCCGTGCCGGCGACGACCACGCGGGGTCCCAGCTTCAATACTCGATGCCCTTCTTAGCTCCGATGCCCTCGTCGTAGGCGTGCTTCACCTTGCGCATCTCGGTGACGGTGTCCGCCACTTCGATGAGCTCGGGTGCTGCGTCCCGGCCCGTGATCACCACGTTGGTCTTGGGGGAGCGGCCGCGAATGCCCGCCACCACATCGTCGACCGGCACCCACCCGTACTTCACCGCATAGGTGAGCTCATCAAGGATCAGCAGGTCGTAGTCGCCCGATGCCAGCTTCTCCCTCGCGACCATCCAGGCGTGGCGGCCCTTGGCGGCGGTCTCGTCCAGGTCGGTCGACTCCCAGGTGAACCCGTCGCCAAGTGTTTGCCAGTCGATGCCCAGGTGGTCGGCCAGCTTGCGCTCGCCCGTCTTCCACTTGCCGCTCTTGATGAACTGCACCACGCCGACCCGCCAGCCGCGGGCCCAGCCCCGGCCCATCACGCCGAACGCCGACGACGACTTTCCCTTGCCGTGACCGGTGTTGAGCAGGACGATCGAATCGGCGCGGGCCATGTGGCTGAACGGTATCGCAGCGGTCTACGCTCAACTCCGTAGCGCAGGGAACCCGGTGCAAGTCCGGGGCTGTCCCGCAACTGTCACCGAGGAGCGACCCTCCACCGATGGCCACGGCCCCTGAGGCGGGAAGGCCGGAGGGAAGCGGATCCGGGAGCCAGGAAACCTGCCTACCCGAGAGAACTCGGAGGCACGCGCGGACGTTTCATGGACACATCGCTCACCGCCTTTCAGCTCAGGTCGCGGCGAGAGGGTAGCCACCACCTTCCGCTGCTCGTCTGGCGGTTCGTTCGACCGCTTCGAGCGGTCGCTTCCGCCCCCTGCGGCGGAGGCCTCGGGACCCGCCGCTGGGTGGTCAACGCCCAGGTTCCTTCGTCCTACGGGCGTCGGGACCCCGAGCACCACTTGCAGAAGCTGGCCGTCTCCCTCGGCCTCCCGGGCCGGGGCGTCGGCATGCTGACCGCGG